>CAYGQN010000219.1:0-5144 GCA_964351795.1 uncultured Gammaproteobacteria bacterium | reverse complement strand
TGCCTGGAGTGGCTGGTTCAGCGCTTTCTACGTCCGCTCCGACATCGATGTGGGCAACGTCCAGGACTTCTTCGACATCAGCGGCTCGGGTGATTTCTTCGGTGTCAGCTTCAAGCGCCAGCTGCTGCCCGTCGGCCGCTACCGGCACAGCCTCACGGCCGGCCTGCAGGACCGCGGCTTCGAGACGGCCATCTTCAACGCCGCGACCGGGGGCTTCATCCCCGGCATCAGCACCAAGGTGCGCAGCCGGCCGTTCTCGCTGCGCTACGATGGCGGTTACAACTGGATCGCCAATGGCACCAGCCTCGATTTCTACGTCGAGTGGCTCAACAATCTCAGTTTCGGTGGCCACAACAACGACCAGGCCTACGCCCGGGTGCGGCCCGCGACCGAATCGCAGTGGAAGGCCATGCGCTTCTCGGCGCTGGTCACCACCCGCCTGCCGCGGCGTTTCACCGGCCTGGCGCGCATCAGCGGCCAGTACACCAACGAGGCGCTGATCCCGGGCGAGCAGTTCGGCGTCGGTGGCGAGCGCACCGTGCGCGGCTTCGAAGAGCGTGCCGTGGCCGGCGACCAGGGGCTCATCATCAACCTGGAGGCCTGGTCACCGCAGATCCAGCGGCTCTGGGGTACGCGCCTGCTGGCCTTCGTGGACGTCGGCACCAAGTGGCTGGAAGAGCCCATTGGTGAGCAGCGCTTTCGCGACACCCTGGCCAGCATCGGCGTCGGCGCCCGCTGGCAATGGCAGGACAAGCTGCAGTTTTCTCTGGACTATGGTCAGGTCATTCGCAGCGCATCGGGCGAAGCCGCTGACCGGGGCAACGCCAAATGGCACGTGAATCTGCTGTATCGGTACTGAGCATCTTCCTGGTCGCGCTGCTCGGCGGCGCGGCGGCACCCATGGCAACCGCTGGCGATGCCGGTGAAATCATCACCGTGCGCGGTGTGGTCACCCTGCAGGGGACCGGCGGCGGGGCACGCATCGTCTCCGGTGGCCAGAACGTGGTCGAGGGCGACACCATCACCACCGGCCCGCGCAGTGCCGCGGTGCTGCGCATGAGCGACGGCAGCCGTATCACGCTGCGCCCGGACAGCAGTTTCCAGGTCGAGGAATTCAATACCAACGAGAACGAGGAAAGCGCCGTGCTGCGCCTGTTCAAGGGTGGTCTGCGTGCCGTCACGGGCTTCCTCAGCAAGCGCAACCCGGATGCCGTGCGCCTGAATACCTCGGTGGCCACCATCGGGATTCGCGGCACCGAATTCGATGCGCGCATCTGCGATACCGACTGCGCCGAGGAAGCCAGGCGGCGGCCCGAGCCGGCCGGCCGCGTGGGGTTCGTCAGCGGCCGTGTCATCGCCCGCTCCGCCAACGGTGAGCGGGCCCGCGAGCTGAAGGCGGCCTCACCGGTCTACAGCGGCGACGTCATCCTCACCAGCCCGGGCGCGCATGCCGTACTCGGCTTCCGCGATGACAGCCGCGTCACCCTGCTGCCCGACACCGAGTTCCGGGTCGACCAGCTCGTCTACGATGCCGACAAGCCCGAGCGCAACCGCGGCTTCTTCGCCCTGGTCCGCGGTGGTCTGCGGGCCGTCACCGGCGCCATCGGCAAACGCCGGCCGTCCAACTACCGCATGCGCACCAGCGTGGCGACCATCGGTATCCGCGGCACCGGCTACGACCTGCTCTGCCAGGGCCTGTGCACCAGCACCACGCCCCAGCCCGACCCCAGCGGCGACGGCCTGTTCGCCAGCGTCTGGGACGGCGGCATCGCCTTCGACGGCGGTGAGCCGGTCACCGCCGGCCGGACCGTGTTCGTGGGCGGGCCCGGCATGACCCCGATGAACGTGCCGGCACTGCCGGTGCCGATGTCACTGCCGCGCCCGGACGGCGTGCAGATTCCCAGCCCGCCACCGCCGCCCCAGGCCAGCAACCCGCAGCCCGGGCTGTACGTGAGCTGCTATGCCGGTGAATGCGCGGTCGAGGCACCGGACAACACCCTTGCGCTCGGCCCGGGCGACGCCAGTTACGTCGGGCCGGCCGGTACCGCCGAGGAACTTCCCGAGCCCCCTGCCTTCCAGGCCGAGGACCCGGTTTTCCAGAGCATCGAGGTCGGCTCGGCACTCAACCTCGATGCCAATATCGAGGTAGGAGGTTTCCAATGCTCGGTCCAGTGAAACAACGCCTGGGCAAGGCAGCCCGCCGCCTCGGCCTCCGCCTGCTCCGCCGCGGCCCCGCCCTGCTGGTGCCGCTGCTCGCCTGCGGCGTGGCCGGCGCCAACCCCCAGGGTCCGCAGGTCATCAGCGGCAGCGTGCAGTTCGCCACCCCGAACACGCAGACGCTGGAAATCACCAACTCGCCGGCGGCCATCATCAACTGGAACTCGTTCAACATCGGCGTGGGCGAGACCACCCGCTTCATCCAGCAGAACGCCGCCAGTGCGGTGCTCAACCGCGTCACCCAGCCCGGCGCCTCCGCGCTGCTGGGCAACCTGGAGTCCAACGGCCGGGTGTTCCTCATCAACCCCACCGGCATCATCATCGGCCGCGACGCCGTGGTCGACACCGCCGGGCTGGTGCTGTCCACGCTCGACATCAGCAACGAGGATTTCCTGGCCGGCCGCTTCGAATTCTCCGGCGGCCCGGACAGCGGCGACATCACCAACCACGGCTACATCAAGACCGCCCCCGGCGGCGAGGTCATCCTCATCGCCCCCAGCATTCTCAACGCGCCCCTGGAGGGCAACGAGAACAGCGGCCTGATTGAAACCCCCGGCGGCGAATTGCTGCTTGCGGCCGGCTACAACATCAGCATCACCAGCCTGGACGATCCGGCGATCAGCTTCGAGGTCAGCGCACCGGCGGGCGAAGTGGTCAACCTGGGCCGTTTGCTGGCCGAGGGCGGCACCGCCAGCATCATCGCCGGCACCATCCGCCATTCCGGTGAACTCAACGCCGACAGCCTTGCCGTGGACGCCAGCGGCCGCATCGTGCTGCGCGCCACCGAATCCATCCAGGCCACGGCCGACAGCAGCATCAGCGCCAGCGGCGGTGACAGCGCCGCCGGCGGCAGCATCAGTATCGCTGCGGTACCGGCAGCCTCCGAGGCCCCGCAGCAGGAGCCCGACATCCAGCTCGCCGGGCGTATCGACGCCACCGGCACAACTGGCGGCAGCATCGACGTCACCGGCGCCGGGGTGCAGGTGGGTGGCGACATCGACGTCTCCGGCAGCACGGGCGCGGGCACAGTCGACATTCTCGGCGACGAGATCGCACTGGCCGGCGCCAGCGTGCAGGCCAATGCCGTCGAGGCCGACGGCGGCCGCATTCGCGTCGGCGGAGATCTGCAGGGCCAAGGCGAGTTGCGACGGGCTACCCGCACCACGGTGGATGCCGCCAGCACCCTGTCCGCGAGCGCCGCCGACAGCGGTGACGGCGGCCAAGTGATCATCTGGTCCGACGACTACACCGCCTTCCAGGGCAGCGCCAATGCCAGGGCCGGTGATTTCGCCGGCAACGGCGGTTTCGTCGAGGTCTCGGGCAAGGAAACCCTGCAGTTCGCCGGCAGCGCCGACGTGGGCGCACCGGCCGGCACCCCCGGCACCCTGATGCTGGACCCGCGTAACATCTTCATCGTGGCCGGTGGCGCCGAGACCTCGGCAACCGACGGCACCCCCTTTGCCGGTGATCGGCTCGGTGCCAGCGGTATCTCCGTGCTGGGCAACGGCAACATCCTGGTGGTGAACCAGGATGCCGACGTGGCCGGGCTTGTCGACGCCGGGGAAATCCTGCTGTTCGACCCCTTGGGCGGGCTGATCGGCTCGGTCGGCGGCAACGCCGCCAACGAGCGCCTGGGCAGCTTCGGCTCGCTCACCAACGTCGAGGGCAACCGCCTGTTCCGCAGCCCGAATGCCAGCACCGGCGGCCTCGCGCAGGCCGGCGCCGTGCTGCTGTTCGACATCGACAACGGCGTCGAACTCGGCCGTACCTCCGGCATCAGCGCGAACGAGCTGTTCGGCCAGACGGTCAGCAGCATCAGCGGCAATTTCGTCGTGCGCAGCAGTGGCGCCGATGTCGGCGGCCTCACCAATGCCGGCTCCGTCGCCGTGGTCGATGGCCTCACGGGCAACCTGCTCGGGCGCGTGAACGGCGCCAGCAACAGTGAACTGTTCGGGCAGTCGGTCAGCTTCTTCAGCACCGCGCCGGACACCTTCCTCGTGCGCGCCAGCGGCGCCGATGTCGGCGGGCTGGTGGATGCCGGCAAGGTGGTGCTGATGAGTGCGCTCACCGGCCAGGAACTCGGCCGCGTCAGCGGCGGGGCCGCCGGCGACCAGTTCGGCGCGGTGGTGGATTTCTTCGGCGTGCCGAGCGGCACCTTCCTGGTGCGCGCGGCCGCGGCCGATACCGGCGGGCTCACCGACAATGGCACGGCCGTGCTGGTCAACAACGCCACCGGCCTGGAGATCGGCCGCACCAGTGGTCTGGCCAGCGGCGACTTCCTCGGCCAGCGGGCCCCGATCCTGCGGGCCAGCGGCAACTATTTCCTGCAGGTGACCGACGCCACGGTGGGCGGCAACGCCTTTGCCGGCTCGCTGGTGCTGGTCAACGGTGCCACCGGCACGCGCATCGGCTCCCTTGACGGCAACAGCGTCAACGAGGATCTCGGCTTCAATATCAACACCTTCACCCTCGGCAGCAGCGACGTGCTGGTCACCAGCGAGCGCCATGCCAACGGCGCGCTGGCCAACGCCGGTGGCATCTTCGTGGTGGCCGACGTGGACCTCGGCGGCGGCAACATCGTGCGCGGGCAGACCCTCGGGGGCAGTGCCAACGAGTTCTTCGGCAGCAACGGCATCGAGTTCGTCTCCGGCTCGGCATTCGCGGTCGCCAGCCCCGATGCCGATACCGCCGGCGGCGTCGATTCCGGCTCGGTCGTCCTCATCAGCCGCAGCAACGGCACGGAACTCGGCCGCGTGGACGGCGGCAGTGCCAACGAGGGCCTCGGCCAGCTGGGCATCGAGCTGCGCAGCAGCGGCAACTACTTCATTCGCAGCCCCGATGCCGATCCGGCCGCCATCATCGACGCCGGCAGCGTCATCCTGGCCAGCGGCACCAACGGCAACGAAATCGGCCGGGTGGACGGTGAC
>CAYGQN010000218.1:3676-7375 GCA_964351795.1 uncultured Gammaproteobacteria bacterium | reverse complement strand
GGCACAGGAGTTCAAGCCCATGGCATTCCAGCACGGCAGCGGCCTGGACGCGCTCGCCGCCACACCGCTGAGCAACATCCCCTTCACCAGCGAGGCCTTCTTCGAGCGCGAGCGGGCCATCTGGCGCGACAGCTGGCTGCTGGCGGGGCGGGAAGGGGATGTCGCCGCCGCCGGCGACTACTTGAGCCTCGACATCAAGGTGCTCGGGCAGGCCATCGCCGTGGTCCGTGGCCGCGACGGCCGCCTGCGCGGCTTCCACAATGTCTGCCCGCATCGCGGCGGCCAGCTGTTCCGGGAACGACGCGGCCACATGGCCTCGGTGGTGTGCCCGTTCCACGGCTGGGCCTTCGGCCTCGATGGCTCGCTGCGCGGCATCTCCGAGCCGCAGCTGTTCACGGCCCTGCCGCCACGCGAGACGCTGGGCCTGAAGCCTGTCGCCGTGGATACCTGGGGTGGCTTCGTATTCGTGAACCTCGCACCCTGCCCGGCGTTGTCGCTGGGCGATTACCTGCAGGGCCTGCCGCCGATGCTGGAGGCCTACCTGCGCGAGCCGCCCTGGGCCTGGTACACCGGCTACCAGCACCGCTTCCGCGCCAACTGGAAGGACCTGATGAACATCCAGCACGAGGGCTACCATGCCAGCCATCTGCACCGGCAGACGCTGGGCGTGAATTTCGCGCCCGCGGACTGCAGCAACACCGTGTTCCCGGACAGCCCCGGCGTGTGCTCGCTGCTCACCGTGCTGCGCCCGCAGATGGACCAGGATCCGGCCACCCTGATGAGCGAGGTGCAGCGCCTGGCCATGCGCTACGGGACCACGTCCAACTGGGTGGACCAGGACACCTCCACCGCGGCCGATCGCTGGGCCGGGGCGGTCAACCACTCGCAATCCAGCCGCTGGGTGTTCGACTGCTATACCTTCTTCCCCAACCTGCTGCTGTTCGTGGGCAAGGACGTGCTGTCGGTGATGCGCGTGTGGCCCGTCGACGCGCACACCGCGGACTGGGAATGGGACTGGTTCCACAAGGACCCGCTGGAGAACTTCGGCAACCTGTTCAACCGTGAGCAGGGCCGGCTGGCCACCCGCAACGCGCTCAGCGAGGACTGGCCCATGGCCGAGCGGGCCCACGCCAACCTGTGCTCGGGTGTTATCGACCATACCTGGGTGGCCGGCGACATGGAGGCCACCGTGCGCGCGCATTACGACAAGCTGCTGGCGCACCCGGGCCTGGCCGCGGAGGCGCTGGACGATGCTGCCGGCTGAGTTCCAGGACCTGCAGCCCTGGGTGGCGCAATGGGGCCTGGCGGATCCGCAGGCCCGGCTGCGCCTGCGCAGCGACAGGACGCTGGCCGAACTGGAAGCCTTCCACCGGGCCATCGTGCCGCGCCTGGAAGCCATCATCGAACACCTGAACCGCTATCGGCTCGATGCCATCCCCGAGCACCTGCAGCCGCTCGCCTGGACAGCCCTGGCGGCCTGCGAGGTCGATGACGCCGTCAGGCTCTGGCAGGCGCCCGTGCTGGACCATGCCGATGATCCCGGCCGCTGGCGGGTGAAGGCGCACTTCAACGACTACCGTTGAGCCGCCGCGCCCCGCGGCAAGGTGCTCACGGCCCGCGAGGTACACGAGGGCGCCCTGGCCTCCACGCGTGATCTCTACGCCGCCATCGCCGATGACGTGGACGCCCTGCTGGCCAGCGGCTGAGGCAGCCGTCGTCGGCGCCGCAGCGGCCCGGCCAGCCATGCCAGCGCCGGTGCCGCCAGGTAGCCGGCCGACGGCAGCGGCACGGCGGTCATCGTCACGCTGAAGTTGTCGACCACGGTATCGAAGACGGCACCGGGGAAATCCGCCGGACCATCCCCCCCGCTCAGCGACAGCAGCCCGAAGCCCAGGCGCAGCGGCCCGCTGTGCCAATCGATGCCGGGGAAATCCGCAGGTGTCAGCCCCGGCGCGACCAGCGTGACCGGGCCGGCGGCGGCGCTGAGAGGCCGGAAGCCGGCGAACACGCCCTCCCCGGCCTGCCCGACCACGAAAAACACGACGACATCCGCGCTCAGGCTCACCACGTCGAGCGCGAAGGACAGCCGCTGCGGTGGCGCACCGGACCAGGCCTGCCGATGCAGGTGCACCGACTGGATGTCATAGCCGGCCGGGCTGGCCGCGGGCACGGGGCCGTGCGCATGCGTGATGCGCAGTTGCGTGCCGGCCGCCGCCGGGCCCAGGCGGACGGCGAGGTTGCCGTCGCTGTCATCGCTGCTGAGGAAGAAGGATTCAAAGGCCGCCGGGCCGGCAGCCATGTGCTCGTTCACCACGGTGAGCGTGGCGGCCCGGGCGACACTGCAGAGCACCAGCGCCAGGCCGGCAACGACCAGCTGTTTCCCGTCCATGGGACCTCCCTGTGTGGATGCGCTGCCTCCTGCAGCGCGGCTGCCAGTCTAGCGCCGCGCGGCCGCCGCCGGCCAGCCCCCGCGGCCCGGGCTTGCCGGGCGCCCCGGCCCGGCAGCCAGACCCGCGCGTGCATCAACCGGGCCGGGCCCCGCACGGCTGAACGCCGGTACAGGCCGCGAGCGGCGTCCGCAGGGCCCCGCGCTCAGGGCTGGCGGTTGACCGTCCAGTCGTAATCCATGAAGTGGACGCGGTAATCCGCCGGCAGGGGAGATTCACGGTAGCGATTGATGTAGCCGGGCAGATCATCGCGACGCCCGCTGGCAACGAAATCCCGGGTATAGAAGTCGAGGATCGCCGACACCTCGATCCGGCGCTGCGCATCGTCCACCCGCAGGTGCCTGTCGCTGGCGAAGAACTCGACCGTCGCGGCTTCCAGCTGCGCCTGCACGGTGGCGGCCAGGAAGGGCTCGCGCGGCAGGCGCGGACAATCGCGCACCATGCAGTTGAGCGCGAAGTGCACCCGCGGTTCATCCAGCGGCCGGATGACCTTGTTCTCGTAGTCGTACAACGAGGTCTGGCGCCCGCCGATGGTCACCTTGCGGAACTTGAAGAAACCCGCGCGCTTGAAGAAGCTGTTGAAGTCCGCCGGGATCCCCTCCTCGATGACGCCGTGCATGGCCAGGGCGTTGTAGGCATTGATGTGCCAGGCGAGCACGGCATCCGGGCTGCCCGCCAGGGCCGGGTGGGTTTGCGGATCCACCGCGGCCACGGCAGCCACCACCAGGTCGAGGTCGGCGCGATCCCCGGCGAGCGCATCGAAAGCGGTGCGCCCCAGGCTGTCCACGTGCCGCTCGAGCACGCGGGCCCAGGCCGCCAGCGCCGCCTCCACGTCGGTACTGTCGGCGCCGGCGGCGCCGGCCGGCAACCATACCTGCAGCGCCAGCAATACAACTGCGATTCGGGCTTTCATGAGTTCAGTGTCTCCGGGGTGGTTTGCGTCGGGGCTGCGGTGCGGCGGCGGGCGGGCCGGTCCAGGGGGTCGAAGCGGAAGCGGCTGCCATCGCGCCGGGTCACGGTGATGGGCTTGAGAATGATCTCGTCGCGGCGGGCGTTGTGCTCGCACATGCTCACCGGGCCATCGTCGGTCATCACCATGAACGAGCAGGCCTCCACCCGCTCGGGATCCAGCTGCGCCGCATCCATGAAGTTGTGGATGAAGAAGGACATCCGGTGCACCCTGCCGCGCGCCGCCAGCAGCGCCTTGAGGTGCCGCCAGGCCAGCCGGCCGGCTCATTCCGGTGGTCGAGGA
>CAYGQN010000218.1:0-3666 GCA_964351795.1 uncultured Gammaproteobacteria bacterium | reverse complement strand
TCCGGGGCAGCGGCATGTGCCGGTCGACCCGGGAAGGCCCGAAATCGCGCAGCAGTGCGGCGAACAGCTGTGCATCCTCGACCACCGGAATGAGCCGGCCGCCGGCCACGAGTGTCGGCAGGTAGCTGTGACAGTCCGGATGACCGATCCGCACCGCCTCCCAGGGCAGGCTGGCACCGGCCACGGATTCGATGGCCGCGCGGATGCCGGCCACGCTGACCAGCGGCGCACGCGCCCCCCATTCCCCGCGCCCGGTCTCGGCCTGCAGCTGGAACGAAGCGAAACGCATCCGGTCCGAGCGTGAGATGAAGAAACGCAGCAGCGCCGGGATCTCGTGAACATTGCCCTCATGCACCGTGGTATTGAAAATCACCATCAGGCCGAGGCCCCGGGCCCGTGCCATGTACTCATCACGCACCGCGTTAAGGGATGCCTCGCTGTCGTAGCCCTTGCGCCGCTGGGTGGTGTCGACATGAAAGGCGACATCGCACAGGCCGGCCCCGGCGAGTTGCTCGAGCAGGCTGCGGCTGGCGGCGATACCATTGGTGAACAGCGCCGGGTACAGGCCCAGCGAGCGCGCATGGCGGACGATGGCAACAAGCTCGGCGTGCTTGCGCAGGGTGGGATCACCGCCGGTGATCTGCACGTGCACGCGCGGGCCATAGGTCGCGCGGATGGCGTCCAGGCGCGCGAACACGGCTTCGATGGGAATGTCGCGAACGGATTCGGAATGCTCCGACAGGTAACACAAGGTGCAATCGAGATTGCAGCGCTGGGTGATCTCCACCGCGGTGCAACCGATGGGCTGCGTGCGGCCGAGCACCTGGTTGGGCGTGAACACGCGATGCATGCGCGCCCGGGTTGCGGCAATCGGGTCAGGCACCCGTGAACGCTCTGGCCCTTCGGCATCCCTTGCTGATCGATTCATTCCCTTGGTCCCTTGTGTGGCGGTCGCTCACGGACGCCGCGAGCAACATAGACCGGCCGCCCGCCCACTGGTTCCCGTCGCTGTTGCGCATGCTGCTCGCGCTGCCCTGCCTGGTGCATGCCATCATCGGCCAGGCCGCGCCGCCGGGCACCGCCGGATCTGCCTTCGATGTTGTCCACGAGGCGGTTTTCTCCAATCCTTACCAGGCCTTGCCGCAGTACCGCGTGGACCTGTCGCTGCTCGGCCGGTCCGGCGACGGCAACGACAACCACTTCCGCGCCGCGGCGCGGCGCACCCTGGCCTCGGAGGCCGACCTGCTGGATTTCCCGCACGGGCAGAAGCTCCTGCAGCCGAACGGGATCTGCTTCAGCGGTGAATGGCGCATCGGGCCCGGGTCACCGTGGACCGGCCTGCTGGCGCCGGGCACGCAGGTACACGCCATCGCGCGGGTGTCGGTGGCGCTGTCGGAGACAACGCAGGACGCCCGCCGTGCCGTCGGTATGGCCGTGAAGCTGTTTCCACACCCGGCCACTACGCACGCCGACGCCCGGACGACGCGCAACCTGTTCGTGCTGGAGAGTGTTTCCGGTCGCCGCCTGCAACATGCCCTGGATGCGGTGATGGACAACGCGCCGCCGCTCGGCAGCCTGCCGGGGCTGTCCGGCCTGCGACTGGCGCTGCGGCTGCGCGCCGATCTGCTGGCCGCGGACCGGGCCAGCGGTGCGAGCGCGCCCGATTTCGCCTTCCGGCCGGTGGACCACCTGGCCGCGGCTGTCGACGGCAGCGACGGGCCGGCCCGCGCACCGCGCTGGATCCGCCTGCAGGTGCCGGCGGACATCCCCCGCGTGGACGCGGCCGACTTCCGGGACGAGCTGCGGCTGGCGAACTACCCCGGCGGCGAACTCGGCTGGCGCATCGAGGCGGCCGCCGACACCCCCGGCGGCAAGGAGGCCGCCGCGTGGCAGAGCATCGGGACGCTGCGGCTCACCGAATCCATCACCTCGCCCGGCTGTGATCGCCGCCTGCACTTCGCCCACCCGCGCCTGCGCGGCAAACCCTGAAAGCCCATCGCGCTCAGCGTGGCCGGTCGGGCAGTTCGATGTGCCGGTCGGGGCCGAGGGCATCGAACAGGGCGCCGTGGCAGGTGAACAGCAGGATCTGCATGCGCCGGGAGGCCTGGTAGAGCAGCCGCTGCACCCGCCGGATCCGCGCCGGATCGGTGTTGACGAGGGCATCGTCCAGCACCAGCGGCCAGGGCTCCTCGCTGCCCAGCACCTCGGCCAGGCCGATGCGCACCAGCAAGGCCAGCTGTTCGCGTGCGCCACCGGACAGGGCGGCGAATTCCTCCTCCGCCGCGCTGCCACGCAGGCCTTTCAGGCGCAGATCCTCGTCGAGGGCGACTTCGCTGCCGGGAAACAGGTCCGCCAGGTAGGGCTGGATGCGGGCGATGACCGGCCGGGCCAGGCGCTCGCGCGTTTCGCGGGCAGCGGCGTCGAGCACCTCGAACAGGCGCTTGGCGGCCCCGGCCTGCGCTTCGATGCGGGCCAGCGCCGTGCACGCGGCCTCCAGGCCGGCCTCGAGATCCTGCACGCGTTCGTGCCGTGCACTGTCGCCGGCACTGCGCAGGCGCTCCTGCAGCACGAGGATTTCCTCGCCGGCGCTCCGGGCCTGCGCCTGCAGCGCGGCATGGGCCTTTTCGGCCTGCTCGAGTTCCAGGCCGCGGTTCTCGCCACCCAGCTCGTCGAAGCGCGCCTGCACGGCCGCCCGCAGCCCGAGCTGCTCCTGCCAGTCCTGCTCCAGGCGCGACAGCGTGTCGGCCAGGGTGGCCACATCCGGCAGGGCGGCCAGCTGCCCCGTCTGTGCGGCCAGCTCGGTACGGGCCGATTCCAGCCGTGCCTGCAGGCTGGCCACCGCGGTGCGGGATTCCATGACGCGGCCGACCACCGCGTCCCGGCGCGCGGCGGCGGCGGCGAAGGCCTGCCGTGCCGCCTGCTCGGCCGCCTCGGCGGCCCGCAGGGCCGCGGCATCCACGCTTCCGGGGTCGGTTCCGGAGTCGGCCGCGGGGTTGGTGTCAGACTCGGCGTCAGGCGCACCGAGCCGGGCACGCAGTTCCCGGCATTGCAGCTCGAGCGCTTCCAGGCCCTCGGGTGCCTCCCGGGTGAGATCCGACTCCGCGGCGCGGACCCGCTCGTCCATGGCGCGGCGCTCGTCGGCCACGCGCTCGGCGGCGGCGACGTCCTCCACCCCCAGCCGCTCCAGTTCGGCGGCCAGCGCTGCCCGCGCCTGCCGCAAGGCATCCCGCAGGCGCGGCAGCTCGCCACCGCCGGGGCTGACGATGATGCGCGCGATGCCGTCGAGTTCGAAGCCGCGCTCCTCGTCAACGCTGAACCGGGCCTCGGCACCCCCGGCCAGGGGCTGACCGTCGATCTGCAGATCACGAAGGGCCTGGATGCGCAAACCGGCCGAGGCCCCTTCCAGCCGCGCCGCGGCCTCGCGCACGGTATCGCCGAGGGCACGCAGATCCGCCAGCGTGGCGGCGCTGATGTCCGGCAGCCGGGCCCGGGCTTCGCGCTGCTCGCGCAGGGCCGCGTTGAGCGCCCGGGCGCGCTCGACCCGGGTCACAAGCCCGGCCAGGCTGGTGAACGCCCGCGCCTGCTCGTCGCGGCGACGCAGTGCGGTGAACTCCCTGGCCGCGGCCTCGGCCGACGACGGGACGGGAATACCCCTGGGCAGGGGCG
>CAYGQN010000217.1:0-7441 GCA_964351795.1 uncultured Gammaproteobacteria bacterium | reverse complement strand
GCCCTGGTTTCACTCGGCTGACGGTTCCGGCTGCGCCGCCGCGGCCTCGGCGGGCTCCTCGGCCAGCTCCACGAACTCGTCTGTGGATTCGCCTGGGCGGGCCCCGGTTGCCCCACGGGCCTCCAGAATCGCGTCGGCCATGGCCTGGGTGTAGAGACGGATGGCGCGGATGGCGTCATCGTTGCCAGGGATGACGTAATCGATGCCGTCGGGATCATGGTTGGTATCGACAACGCCCACCACCGGGAT
Organism: uncultured Gammaproteobacteria bacterium; assembly: GCA_964351795.1. Lineage (GTDB taxonomy): Bacteria > Pseudomonadota > Gammaproteobacteria > JADZEE01 > JADZEE01 > CAYGQN01. The sequence continues at coordinate 7,192 of CAYGQN010000217.1, read as the reverse complement.
GCCGAGCTTGTGGGCTTCGGCAACCGCGTTCTTCTCGTAACCGGTATCGATGATGAACAGGGCGTCGGGCAGGCGCTCCATGTTCTTGATGCCGGACAGGCTCCGGTCCAGCTTGGCCTTCTCGCGGGTGAAGCTCAGGCCTTCTTTCTTGCTCATGCGCTCCAGACCACCGGACTCGATGACCTGTTCATGCTCGCGCAGGCGCTTGATGGACTGGCGCACCGTCTTGAAGTTGGTCAGCATGCCACCCAGCCAGCGGCGGTTGACATACGGCATCCCGCAGCGCTCGGCCTCCAGCCGCACGGCCTCCTGGGCGGCGCGCTTGGTGCCGATGAACAGGATGGTGCCCTTGCGGGCGGCGAGCTTGCCAAGAAAATTCACTGCCTCGTTGAACATCGGCAGCGTCTGTTCGAGATTGACGATATGGATCTTGTTGCGTTCCCCGAAGATATACGGGGCCATTTTCGGGTGCCAGAACCGGGTCTGATGGCCAAAATGGACACCAGCTTCCAGCATCTGGCGCATGGTTACTGCGGCCATGGGATGCTCCTTAATCGGGTTATTCCTCCACGGACCCCGCCCACCAACCCCTTGTCTGGGGCACCCGGATGGACGTGTCGGTCTGTGTGAGAAGTTGAAAGTGTGCTCGCGATTGCCTCGAGAGCGCGCGCTTTATACCATAGCCGGCCTGCCGCAACAATCTTCGCGGCCCCCTACCTGTCAGTGCAGCCCATGTCCGTGACCGTGAAAAACCCTCAGGAAATCGAAGGCATGCGTGTTGCCGGGCGGCTCGCGGCGGAGGTCCTGGAGATGATTGCCCCGCAGGTGCGCCCGGGCATCACCACCGAGGAACTCGACCGGATCTGCCACGATTACATCGTCAACGAGCAGCAGGCCGTTCCCGCGCCGCTGAACTACCATGGCTTCCCGAAGTCCATCTGCACGTCGGTGAATCACTGCGTGTGCCACGGCATCCCCAACGAGCGGCCCCTTAAGGACGGCGACATCGTGAACATCGACATCACCGTCATCAAGGACGGCTGGCATGGCGATACCAGCAAGATGTTCTTCGTCGGCGAACCGCCCATCCGCGCCCGGCGCCTGGTGGAAATCACCTACGAATGCCTGATGCTCGGGATCGACCAGGTGCGCCCTGGCACCCGCCTGGGCGACATCGGCGAGGTCATCCAGAAACACGCCGAGAAGCACAACTTCTCGATCGTGCGCGAGTACTGCGGCCATGGCATCGGCAGGGTCTTCCACGAAGACCCGCAGGTGCTGCACTACGGTACGGCCGGCACCGGCCTGGCCCTGGAAGCCGGCATGACCTTCACCATCGAGCCCATGGTCAACGCCGGCAAACGCCACGTGAAGCTCCTGCCCGACAACTGGACGGTGGTCACCAAGGACCGCAGCCTGTCGGCGCAGTGGGAACACACCATCCTGGTCACCGACAGCGGTCATGAAATCCTGACGCTGCGCGACGAGGAGAAGCACTGAGTCCCCATGGCTGTCGCCACCCCGTTCAACCTGCTCGAGCGTCACCGCTTCGAACAGGATCTGCGTGCCGCCGAGGCCCGCATCGGGGCGGTGCGCGACCTGCTCGATGAGGCCTTCGGGCAGCTCGACGCCGCCTTCGAGACGGGCATTCCCGTGGAGGCCCTGGTGCACGAGCGCGCCTGGATTGTCGACGCGGTCCTGCGCGATACCTGGCAGCGCCAGGGCTTCCCGGCCGGCGAGGTGGCCCTGCTGGCCGTGGGCGGCTATGGACGCGGGGAGTTGCATCCGCAGTCCGACATCGACCTTGCCGTCATCCTCAACCGCCGCCTGGCCGCGGGCACCAAGACCCGGGTGGAGGCGTTCCTGACCTTCCTCTGGGACATCGGCCTGAAAATCGGCTCCAGCGTCCGCACCGTCCGGGATTGCCAGCAGACGGCGAAGAACGACATCACCGTGGTGACCACGCTGATGGAAACCCGGCTCCTGGCCGGCAGCGAAGCGCTGTTCGAGCAGGTGCGCGATGCCGTCAGCCCCGACAACATGTGGCCCTCGCGCAAGTTCTTCCAGGCCAAGCGGGCGGAGCAGGAACAACGCCATCACCGTCACCACGACACCGTCGAGAACCTCGAGCCCAACGTCAAGGACGGGCCCGGTGGCCTGCGCGATATCCAGACGATCTCCTGGGTCGCCCAGCGCCATTTCGGCACCGGCGCCATCGCCGACCTGGCCGGGCGCGGCATTCTCAGCGAGGACGAGGCAGCCACCCTCGGCCAATCTCTGAGCTTCCTCTGGCGGGTGCGTTACGCGCTGCACGTGATCACCGGCCGCCCGGAGGAGCGACTCCTGTTCGACTACCAGCGCGAGGTCGCTGAGCGCTTCGGATTCACCGACAACGAGCGCGGCAACGCCGGCATCGAGCAGTTCATGAAGATGTTCTATCGCTCGGTCCTGGAGGTGAACCGCCTGACCGAAGTCCTGCTGCAGGTGTTCGAAGACAACATCATGCCCGGGCCACGCTGGCCGCGGGTGGAGCACCTGAACAAGCGCTTCAGCCTTCGCAATGGCCTCATCGAGGCCCGCGGTGAAGACGTCTTCCAGCGTTACCCCTTTGCCCTGCTGGAGATATTCCTGCTGCTGCAACAGTACGAACAGGCACGCGGGATCCGCGCCAGTACCATTCGCCTGATCCGCGACAACCTGCATCTCATCGATGATCGCTTCCGCGCCGACATCCGCGCCCGCAGCCTGTTCATCGAGCTGCTGCGCAACCCGCGCCACATCGGCCACGAATTCCAGCGCATGCATCGCTACGGCGTGCTCGGCGCCTACCTGCCGGGCATGGCGGCTGTTTCAGGGCTGATGCAGTTCGACCTGTTCCACGTCTACACCGTGGACCATCACACGCTGGAGGTGGTGCGCAACATGCGCCAGCTGTTCGTGGCCGATGGTGATGCACCCGAGTTTGCCCGTGAGATCGCAGTGCAGATCCCGAAGCCGGAGCTGCTGTACATCGCAGGCCTGTTCCACGACATCGCCAAGGGTCGCGGCGGCGACCACTCCAGGCTGGGTGAAGCCGATGCGCGCCGCTTCTGCGAGGAGCACGGCCTGGCCCGCTGGGACGCCGACCTGGTGTGCTGGCTGGTCAAACGCCACCTGCTGATGTCGCAGACCGCACAGCGCAAGGACATCTCCGACCCGGCCGTGGTGAATGAATTCGCCACCGAGGTCCAGGATCGGACCCGCCTGAACTACCTGTACTGCCTGACGGTTGCCGACATACGTGGCACCAATCCCACCCTGTGGACCAGTTGGAAGGACGCCCTGCTGCGGGAGCTGTTCGACGCCGCGGCGCGTGCGCTTCGTCGCGGGCTTTCCAACCCGCTGCTACGCGAGGAGCGCATCAGCGAGGCCCGGGCCGAGGCCCGCCGGCGCCTGGAGCGTACCGACCTCGACAACGCTGCAGTGGAACGGCTCTGGGCAGGCCTCGACGACGAGTACTTTCTCCGTCACACGCCCGGTGAAATCATCTGGCATGCACGCCAGATCACCGCGGCCGGCCCCGGCGAGCTGCCGCTGGTCAGCCTGCGCCCTGAAACCGAGCGCGGTGGCAGCGAGATTTTCGTCTACACCGCTGATCGCGATTACCTGTTCGCCATCATGACACGCACCCTGGACCAGCTGGGCCTGGACATCGTCGATGCGCGTATCGTGACCTCGGCCGAGGGCTACACGCTCGACACCTACTTCGTCCTGGAAGCCTCCACCGGGGAAATCGTCAACGGCGAGACCCGCATCAGGGAAATCACCGATGCCCTGCGCCGCGGCCTTGCCAACGGGGCGCCACGGAGCGTGTCGGTCAACCGCCGCACCGATCGCAAGCTCAAGCAGTTCCGCATCAATACCCGGGTCAACTTCGAGCAGGACGAGGAAGGCGGGCGGACGATCATGGAAGTCATCACCGGCGACCGCCCCGGCGTGCTGGCCCGTATCGGCATGGCCATGCAGTTCTGCGGTGTGCGCCTGCAGAATGCCCGGATTGCCACCTACGGCGAGCGGGCCGAGGACATCTTCTTCCTCACCGACGCCGGCCATGCGCCCATCCGGGACCCGGTCAAGTTCGAGTGTCTGAAGACATCCATCATCGACGCCCTCGACGGCGACTGAGCGTTCCGCCGCCGGCCAGCGAGGCCGAGCTGATGCGCCGCGCAAGCGCCCTGGCCGGCCTGCCACTGGCCGAGCTTGCCGGGCGCCTTGGCGAACCCGTGCCGAGCGAGTCACGACGTGCCAAGGGCTGGGCCGGCACCCTGCTGGAAGCGGCGCTGGGGGCCGACGCCAGCTCGCTGCCCGAGCCGGACTTCACCGGCCTGGGCATCGAACTCAAGACCATACCGCTGACCGCCGCCGGTCGGCCGCGTGAATCCACCTACGTGTGCACTGCGCCCCTGGTGTCGCTGGCCGGGGCCGACTGGGCGGGATCGCTGGTGCGGCGCAAGCTCGCACGGGTGCTGTGGATCCCCATACTCAGCGAGCCGGGACTTGCCGTGGGCGAGCGGCGCATCGGCCGGGCCCTGCTGTGGTCGCCCACCCCGGCCCAGGATGCCGCCCTGCAGGCGGACTGGAACGAACTCATGGACCTGCTCGCCCTGGGCAGCGCCGAAGCCATCACCGGTGCGCTGGGTCAGGTCCTGCAGGTGCGGCCCAAGGCTGCCAATGCGCGCGCCCGCACGCGCGGCCACGACGCCAGCGGGCGCGGCATCGACACCCTGCCTCGGGGCTTCTACCTGCGCGCCGGATTCACCGCCGCCATCATTGCCGGCGCTGCCGCCAGTGTCGAGTAATCACCCCGGGAGCGATTACAATACCGGCGCCGCCAACCGCGAAGCCCCGCTGCCCGTGACCCCTGCCGAACCCGACCGCCGCCTGAGCATCGCGCCGATGATGGACTGGACCACGCGACACTGTCGCCGTTTCCTGCGCCTGATCACGCACCATGCTTTGCTGTACACGGAGATGGTGACCACCGGTGCGCTGCTGCACGGGGATGTCCCCCGTTTCCTGGCTTTCGACCCGGCCGAGCAGCCCCTGGCCCTGCAGGTCGGCGGCAGCGACCCCGGCGAACTCGCCGCCTGCGCGCGCCTGGCAGAGGCCTGGGGCTTCGTGGAGATCAACCTCAATTGCGGCTGCCCGAGCGACCGGGTCCAGTCCGGCCGCTTCGGTGCCTGCCTGATGGCCGAGCCGGCCCTGGTGGCCGACTGCGTCGCCGCGATGCGGGGTGCATGCAGTCTGCCGGTCACGGTGAAGACCCGCCTCGGCATCGATGACCTCGACAGCGATGAACTGCTGCACGCTTTCATCGCCCGGGTGGCCGCCGGCGGCTGCGACACCTTCATCCTGCATGCCCGCAAGGCCTGGCTGCAGGGCCTGTCGCCGAAGGAGAACCGTGAGCTGCCGCCGCTGCAGTACGAGCGCGTGTACCGCGTCAAGACGGCCTTCCCCGACCTGCGGATTGTCATCAATGGCGGTTTTCGCAGCATCGATGACGCCGCTGCTGCCCTGCAGCTGGTGGACGGGGTGATGATCGGCCGCGCCGCCTACCAGGATCCCTGGTGTCTTGCCAGCGCCGATCAGCGCCTGTTCAACGCCCCGCCGGCGGCCGCCAGCCGCCACGGGGTGGTCGAGGCCTACCTGCCGTACGTGCACCGGATGGCGGCGGCGGGGGTACCCATGGGCGCGCTGTGCCGGCATCTGCTCGGCCTGTACCACGGCCAGCCGGGCGCCCGCGCCTGGCGGCGTCATCTCAGCGAGCACATGCATCGCCCGGGCGCAGCGCCAGCCGTGCTTGAGCAGGCCCTGGCCGACATCGCTGCGGTGGCAGCCTGAGGCTCAGCGTCCCCCGGTCGGCAGGGTCACCGCGAACACCACGCCCTCGCCCTGCGCGGCATTGGCTGCTGCCACGCGGCCGCCGTGGAACTCGGCGATCTGGCGGACCAGGTACAGCCCCAGGCCCAGGTGCGGGCGCTCACGATCGCGATCGCCGCGCACCGACACCATGGAGTTGAACAGCGAGTCGCCCAGCGCGTCCGGCAGGGGCGGGCCCTCGTTGTGCACGGCCAGGCGAACCGCCTCGGGCCCGGGGCTGAGCACGATCCGGACTGGCGTGCCCGGCCGGGCGAATTCGCGGGCATTGTCCACGAGCTTGTCGAGCATCTGCACGATCAGCTCAGGCGCCACGGCGACGATCACCGGCGCCCCCGGGCCCTCGTAGTGGAAGCGGCTGTCCGGCCAGGCATCGCCATACGCACTGACGCACTCGCCGAGCAGCGCATCAAGATCGGTCGGCTCGGTTTCCGCCCCGGCCAGGGCCTGTTCCAGCCGCGCCGCCTCGCTCAGGCGCGCCACCAGGTCCTGCAGCCGCGCCACCCCGGCGCGGGCGCGGCCGAGGTAGGTGCGCTGTTCCTCGTCAAGCGGCACCGGTTCCAGGTTCTCGAGCGAGGACTGCACCACTGCCATCGGCGTTCGCAGCTCGTGCGCCAGACGGCCGGCCATGCCTTCCAGGTACTGGTTGTAATCGGCAAGCCGCCGCAGCAGCTGGCTGAAACTGCGTGACAGATCGCCGATTTCATCGGCCGCATCGCCGGCGGGTATCCGGCCGATGACCCGGCCGTGATGATCAATGGCAGCCTCGGCCGCCCGGCTGAGGCGACGCAGCCGCACGGACAACCAGGTCGCGAAGCCGAGCAGGATGAGGGTCACCACCGCGAACGCCCCCAGGGCGCGGGTGAACAGGTCCATGGTCGCTTCGCGCTGCACGGACTGGATGCCGCCGGTGGTCTCTTCCACGACCACGGCCGCGGCCACACCGGCGCCCACCTGCACCGGTGCGGCCGCCGAGACGATTACTGCGCGGCCATCGGGCGAGGACCGCCAGCGCAGCTCCGTGGCGCCGGCCAGTGCGGCCCGCACCTCCGGCCCGCGCAGGCGCGAGGCGCCGGCCAGTTCATCGCGGAAGTTCTCGGACACCGGCGGCAGGATCAGCCGCCACAGGGGATGGCCGCCGGCCAGTTCCGCACCGCGCCGCAGGCCACCGCACCGTGTTGATCACCGGCGCGCTCGATTTCGTGGTCGAACCGCTCCGGCCGCTGTTCGACGACATCGTCTCGGCCGAACTGGAGATCGAGGGCGGGGTGTACAC
>CAYGQN010000216.1:0-7443 GCA_964351795.1 uncultured Gammaproteobacteria bacterium | reverse complement strand
CCGACATACCGGGCCGAGGACGAGTTGTCGGCGACGGCACTCACCAGGTCGAAGCTGAAGCCGGAGAACCGGGAATCGATGATCTCGATGGCCGGCAGCACGTGGTCGGTGGCCGCCAGCACCTGCTCGGCCGTGCAGCCCGGCCCCGCCAGTGCCCGCCGGGTCACGAAGGCGACTTCGCATTCCACCCGCGGATGGAGCAGGTCCGACACGCTCACCGGCTCGCCCTCGGCGCGCACCATGGCACTGGTGAGAAAGCCGATCGACGGCTCGGCCACACCCATCTGCGCCATCTTGGCCCGCGAGGTCAGCCCGGCCTTCCAGCCCACCAGTCGTTCTCCCCGTGCCAGCGCGCGCCGGCGCAGCTCGGACTGCACACGGTAGGCATCGGCAATGCCCATCGCCGGGTAGTCATCGGTGAGCTTCGCAATGGCCGTTGCCGTGGCGGCAGCTGTCTGCAGCCGGTCCGCCAGGCCGGCGATGGCGACATCGTCGAGCATGGCAGCGCTGTTCATCCCGCGCACTGCCCGGCGAATCGCACGCTGCAGCGCCCCAGCCCGCCGACGGTACAGACCAGTTCATCGCCGGCCTGCACCTCTACCAGGGCCGTCTGCGAACCCGACAGGATCACCTCGCCCGCCCGGAAGGGGATCTCCAGCGTCCCCAGGGTGTTGGCCAGCCAGGCCACGGCATTGGCCGGCCCGCCGCCAACCGCCGCGCCCACCCCGGTACAGACCAGCTCGCCGTTGCGATCCAGCACCATGCCGGCCAGGTTGATGTCGAGCCGGCGCGGATCCCCCCTCGCCTCGCCCAGCACGAACACGCCGCAGGAGGCGTTGTCGGCAATGGTGTCCTCGATGCGGATGTCCCAGTCGCGGATCCGCGAGTCCACGATCTCGAAGCATGGACACACGTAGTCCGTGGCGCGGATCACGTCCATGGCGGTCACGCCGGGGCCGGTGAGATCCTCGCGTAGCACGAACGCCAGCTCGGCCTCGGCGCGGGGCTGGATGAGGCCGGCCAGGTCGACAAGGCCGCCGTCGGGCAATGCCATGGCCGAGGTGAGCATGCCGAAATCGGGCTGGTCAACGCCAAGCAATTCCTGCACCGGCCGGCTGGTGACACCGATTTTCCTGCCGATGATGTGCTCCCCCGCCGCCACACGGCGGGCGACGAAGCGCTGCTGGATGCGATAGGCATCGGCAATGCTCATCCCGGGCTGGCGCAGGCGCGGCGGGGCCACCGTGCGGCGCGCCTGCCAGGCCGCATGCAGTTCATCACCCAGGGCATCGATGCTGTCGCTGTCCATGCCCGGGTTACAGCTTCACGCACACGTTGCGCTGCTCGGTGTAGAACTCCAGCGAGTAGCGGCCGCCCTCGCGCCCGATCCCGGAGCGGCCGGCGCCGCCGAACGGCGTGCGCAGATCGCGCAGGAACCAGCTGTTGACCCAGATGATCCCGACCCGCATGGCCGCCGCCACCCGGTGCGCCCGCGCCAGGTTGGTGGTCCAGACGGTGGTGGCCAGGCCATAATCGCTTGCGTTCGCCAGTGCGATGGCCTCGGCCTCCTCGTCGAAGGCCCGGATGTGGCAGCAGGGCCCGAAGATCTCCTCGCGCACGACCGCGGCCGTCTCCGGCAGGCCGGTCCAGATGGTCGGCTGCACCCAGTGCCCATCCCCGAGCGACGCCGGCAGCGCCGGCACGCCGCCGCCGGTGACCAGACTCGCACCCTCGGCCTGCGCACTGGCGTAGTAGCCGAGCACCTTGTCCCGGTGGCCGGCGCTGATGAGGGGGCCGTAGTTCACGCTCTCGTCCCCGGGTCGGCCGTAACGCACGGCTTCGGCACGGGCTGCGAGCGCGGCGACAAAGCGTTCGAATACCGGCCGCTGCACGTACACGCGCTCGGTGCCGAGGCAGACCTGGCCGGTGTTGAGAAACGCGGCCCGGAAGATGCCGTCCACGGCTTTATCGAAATCACAGTCGGCGAACACGATGCCGGCATTCTTGCCACCGAGTTCAAACGAGACGTCGCGGATCCCCTCCGCGGCGGCGCGCATGATCGCCGTGCCGGTGGCCGACTCGCCGGTGAAGGTGATCGCATCCACGCCGGCCTGCCGGGTCAGGAACTCCCCGGCCGCCGCCGGGCCATGACCATTGACCACGTTGTACACCCCCGGCGGCACGCCCACCGCGTTCATCACCTCGCCGAGCAGGGCCGCGGTGGCCGGGGTTTCCTCCGAGGGCTTGACCACCACGGTATTGCCGCAGGCCAGGGCCGGGCCCACCTTCCAGGTCATGAGCAGGAAGGGTGCGTTCCAGGGCGAGATCACGCCGATGACGCCCTTGGGTGCGCGCAGCGCGTAGTTCACCGCACCCCTGCCGTCCTCGGTGTCCATGCGGAAACTCTCGGCGGCCATGTTGCCGATGACATCGGCGAAGACCCGGAAATTCTCCGCACCGCGCGGGATGAAGGCATGCGTCATGATGTGCCGGGGCTGACCGGTATCGGCCATCTCGGCGGCCACGAAATCATCGAAGCGCGCGCGGATGCCGTCGGCAATGGCCTGCACCAGGGCAATCCTCTGCGCCAGCGGCATCGTGCCCCAGGGCCCGCGCAGTGCCGCGCGCGCGGCGGCCACGGCATCGGCCACCTCCGCCCGGCCGGCCTCGGCGACCGTGGCGATGACACGGTTGTCCACCGGCGAGCGCTTGTCGAAGCGACCCCCGTCGGCACTGGCCACGAACTCGCCGTTGATGAAATGCCGGATGCTCTGCATCGATCCCTGCGCCCCTGACGCTGGCAGCCCCGCACGGGCGGCGCGCGCCGCCGGCTCAGGCGCCTCCGCACACGGTGTTGAGCCCCGGCGTGCTCAGGATGAGCTGCTCCTTGTGGCCGATGCCGTTGTCGGCAAAGCTGCGCTTCAAATCCGGTGTGAAGGCCACCCCGGACTTGCGCCACCGCGCCTGCTGCCAGTCGATGCGGGCGCAGTCCGGATCCGCCGCCATCAGCGGCGTGAGCATGTCGCGCACGAACTCACCGAAGCCGGTCTGCGGCGTCACGCACAACAGGAACGGCGCGGCGAACAACAGGTGCTGCTCCCAGCACACGTACACCAGTTGACGGCCCTCGAAGTGCGCCAGTGCGTCGCGCGATGCGCCGGCGTAGGGCTTGGTGGAAGTCACGGCCATGTCGGTTCCCCGCTGCGGTCAGTCCTGGCGCTGCGCCTGGCCGCGCCAGGCATTGAAGTTGCGCTCGTCCTCGGAGCCGCGGTAATCGCCGTTGTCCTGGCCATCGCGCATCCCCACCCACTCCATCCAGGCGCCGAGATCGCCGCGGATGGGTGCCTGGAAGAGCTGGTTCATCGGCAACCAGGCCTGGACGTACTTCTCCGGCTCGTGCTCGAAGATCCGCTGGCAGCCGTCCGAGCAGAAGTGGAAGGGCTCGCCCTTGTAGTGAAGTTCGCGCTGCGCCAGGCGGGTGGGATCGTCCGGCTCGGTGAACACCACCGGCAGCTGGCAGGTCTGGCAGAGCTTGGCCAGGCCGTAGTTCTTCAACGGCGTACCGGCGGCGGCGAGCGCCTTGATGTGCTCCCAGCGCGGGCGGTAGTAGCGCTCGAAGGTATCGGGGTACTTCTCCGCCAGCCAGAGGAAATCCTCCTCCGGCGGGATCCAGCTGTGGAAGGCCGTGCCGAAGCTCCACTGGTACAGGCCGAGCATGAACTGGTGCGACATGTGGTCGATGGCCTTCTCGGCATCGTCCCACTGCGCCGGCGGCCGGATCCCGTAGCGGGCGAGATCATTGAACAGCGCCCCGCCGTTCTCGCGGCCGTAGATGTCCCAGGCTTCGCGCCAGGACATCACCCGCCGCGGCAGCATGTAGTCCATCATCGTGGACACCAGGCCGAGCACGCGGAAACCGCGCCAGAACCACTTGTCTATCCAGCGCTGCACGATGGCCACGTTGGCCTCGTCCTGCTCCAGCATGAACTTGATGCATTCCAGGCCGAGCGTCATGTGGCGGGCCTCGTCGGACTGCGCCGAGAAGCCGAAGGTCACCGTGGCCATGTCACCGTTGTAGGCGGCCCCGGACATGAAGGGCACGAACAGCAGGTTGGTCAGCACGTATTCGAAGGAAAAGCCGATGGCGATCATGAACTCGAACGGCCCGGCACTCATGGCGTCGTCGAAGAACGAGCGCGGGACCGAGGTGTACCAGATGCGGTCACGCGAATCGGCAAAGGCATGGAAGCCGTTGTAGTAGCGGTTGTAGTTCGACAGCGCGTGGACCTGCGTCTGCGCGTGGCGGATTTCGTCGATGGCCTGCATCTGGCAGGCCACCTGCGTGCCCACGCCCGGAAACTCGCGCCCGGTGCGGGCAAAACCCTTGCTGGCGGCGTATTCGCCGGGGCTGATGGCCTGCAGGAAAATCTTCAGCGCGCTCAGGTAGCGGGCATCGGTGATCTGCAGGTGACCGTTGTTCTGCGCATGGGCATCCACCACGGCGTAGAACTTGCGCTCCTTCTCGGCCTGGTACTTCCAGTAGGAATCCATGGTCAGGCGGAACGGATCCTCCCACTTGTCCCAGTCATGGATGCGGATCCCCTCGTAGGCCGCGTAGGGAAACACCGCCGCGTGCGGATGATGGGTGGGTTCCCAGGCGAGGTCCCGCGTGTTCAGTCGGTAACGTGCCTTCAGGCCGGGCTTGTTCTTTCTGACAGGTGTATCCATCGCTTGTTCTCCCGGGTTGGCGGGGCCGTTTCAGGCCTGCACGCCGGCCTTGCGCACACGCTCGGTGAGCCCCAGCAGGGCGTCCTCGCACAGCGGCCCGGCGTCGCTGCCACAGGCCAGGGACATCAAGGGTTCAAGGGCAGCCTTCGCCCGCGGCGCCCATTGCCCGAACCACGCCGCCAGCACCTCGCGGTTGTGCCCGGATTCCTTCGCGGCCGTGGCAATGATCGCGTCCACCCAGCGCCGGGTCTCGACGGACCACTCGCTCATGAACTGGGTCAGCATCGATACCTGGGCGCCGCCGCCAAGGGCCAGCCGCTCGTCCACCACGTGCGCATACACCAGCGGATAGAGCAGGCCGTCCAGCACCAGGTTCTGCGCCAGGAACAGCTCGAAGGGATCGCGCGTGACCAGGCAGTCCTCGGCGTAGTGGCGCAGCGCCTGCCAGGCCGGCGCCTGCATCCATGCGGCCCTGCCATCGACCAGCGCCTGCTCACCGCCGAGCAGCAGGCCCAGGCGGGTGAGGTACTGGGCAATGGCGAGGTTGTCGGCGGCCTGGTACATGCAGGCCTGGGTGAACACCACGCCATAGCCGTAGGCGCACACGAAGGTGTTGTTCATGTTGGCCGCCCAGCCCGCGTGGCGCAGCGGCATGAGCAGGTCCAGCGTCAGGCGCAGCACCTCGGCGGGGAGCATGGCGGCAAGGTCGCGGGATTCCACGAAGCTGAAGTTGGCCTCCGCGGTCTCCTGGCTCTTCGCCCGCGCCAGTACCCAGGTGTTGTAGTAGAACTGGCGTGGATCCTTCAGCGCGTACCAGTCCTGCATGACGATGCGGGTGATGCCGGTGTCGTACAGCGCCTGCTCCGGGTCCCAGGTGGGCCGGTAGTGCAGGTTCTCGGCGGCCTGCAGATCGTAGCTGCCCTCCTGGTAGCGCGAGGCGGGTTTGTCCCCGAAGCGGCGCACCAGGTGATCAAAGGCCTGGCGCTTCGGCTCGATGGCAACGGTGCGCAGGTCGATCTGCATCAGGTCACCACCGTCAGGAAGGTCTCATGCAGCTTGCGCTGCGGGAAATCCAGGCCCTGGCCGAAGTTGTCCCAGGTCCAGGTGAGCGGTTCGTAATCCGGGTAGGGGTGGTAGCCGCCCATGAAGGTCTCGAAGCGGTTGCCGGACGGGTCCCAGGCGTAGATGGTGCAGCCACGCGTGACCCCGTGGCGGGTCGGGCCGATGTCCACCGGCACCTCGTGCATGGACATGATGTCGCCGGCCCGCAGCACCTGCTCCCAGCTCTCGAGCAGGAACGAGCAGTGATGCAGCCTGCCCGGCTCGGGATACTCCACGAAAGCGATGTCGTGCACCTTGTGCGAGCAGGACAGCCAGATGGCGGCATCGTCGTCGCCGGCCTGGTTGCGCACGCGCTCGACCAGGTAGAAGCCGAGCACCTCGGTGAACAGGCGATGCACCTCGTTGAGGTTCGGCCCGTAGAGCAGGGCATGGTCGAAGCGTACCGGCCCGATGCCCTTCTCCGACTGCGCGCCCCAGGGCGGCGGGTTGACCATACCGAGGCCATTGCCGACTGCGGTCTTGTGCGCATACAGCTCGAGCAGGTGGCCGCTGGGGATGGTGAAGCGCACGCGCTCGCCGGTTTCCAGCAGATCCCCGGCAGGCAGCCGGTGGGTGTCCAGGCCGAAGGCCTGCAGCGCGGCCTCGAGCCGATCGAGCGTGGCCTCGTCCAGCACCCGGAAGCCGAGGAAATCCAGGCCCGCGCTGTCGGCCTCGCGCAGGATGATCGAGCTGTGGTCGCGCTCGTCCCAGCACTTCAGGTAGACGCGACCCTGGTCATCACGACCGGTTTCCGCCATCCCCAGGATGTCCCGGTAATGGTGCACGCCCTCGTCGAGGTCCAGCACGCGCAGCTGCGCGTGGCCGGGCCTGAGCACGCCCGTCATTGCCATCGATGCCACCTCCCGTTGCCGGCGGCGTTGGCGCCCGGACCATCCCGGGCCGCCCGCTGCCTGTTGTCATCGTCCACAGCCGGCCGGGGCCGCTGCGAACCTGCCATGCGACGCTACGCCGCACGGGCCTTTCGATCCAATACCATTGCGGTCGGGGGTTGATACCGATACGGTATGGTAAGCAGGTCAGCCATGCTTTTTCTTGCATTGCAACATGGGCGGCACCGGGCGCGCCGGCACCTGGCCCGGGGCAGGCCAGGCCTGCAGCGGTGGGCGCAACAAGGGACAGGCGGCCATGGAACTGCGGCATCTTCGATATTTCCTGGCGGTGGCCGAAGAGCAGCACATCGGCAGGGCCGCGCTGCGCCTGCGCATCTCCCAGCCGCCGCTCACGCGCGCCATCCAGCAACTCGAGGAGGAACTGGGCGTGCGCCTGTTCGAGCGCACACCGCGAGGCGTGGAGCTGACCGCGGCCGGCCACGCCCTGCAGCAGGACGCCGGCAACATCCTGTCGCTGGTGGAGCAGGCCGCCGAACATACCCGGCGTGCCGGCCAGGGCCAGCTGGGGCGCCTGGACATCGGCATCTTCGGCACCGGCATTCTCGACGCCATCCCCAAGCTGCTGCACCTGTTCCGTGCCAGCCACCCGGACGTGCGCGTGGTCCTGCACACGATGAGCAAGCGCGAGCAGATCGAAGCCCTGCGCCAGAAGCGCATCACCGTGGGCTTCAATCGCCTGCTGGCGCCGCTGCCGGACATCGCC
>CAYGQN010000215.1:0-7448 GCA_964351795.1 uncultured Gammaproteobacteria bacterium | reverse complement strand
TGATGGGGGCGGGGCCGGGCCGGTTGGTATTCATGCGGGGATTATAGCCCGCGCCGGCGCTTGTCAGGCGACACCGGCAGTGGCTTCGGTGTAGGCGAGCACGAAGGCGCACACCGCCGCCGGATCGTTGAGATCCAGCATGGGCAATGGCGGTGCGGGGTTCAGCTGGGTATCGCTGGCCACAGCGATGATGGACTCGTCCTCCAGGCACAGCAGCGGCTTGCCGAGTGCCGGCCGATGCAGCTCGATTTTCGGGATGGCCTCGGGCTTGAAGCCTTCGACCAGGATGAGATCCAGCTGATCGGTGAACAGGTGCTTCATGAGTTCGGCCAGGGCCGGCTCGGATTCCTGCTCGGGCGTTTCGCAGATGAGTGCCCAGCGCTGCCGCGAGCCCACCAGCATCTGGCTGGCACCGGCCTTGCGCAGCTCGTAGCTGTCCTTGCCGGGGTAGTCGATTTCAAAGCTGTGGTGGGCGTGTTTGACAACCCCCACGCGCAGGCCCTCGGCGCGCAGCAGCGGCAGGATGTGGCTGAGCAGCGTGGTCTTGCCGGTGCCGCTCCAGGCGGCAAAGCCGATGACCGGTGTGTCCCGGAACAGCATGCTCATGCCTGCATGGCCTGCTCGGCGGCGGCCAGCTCGGCCGGGGTGTTGAGGTTCTCGAACATGCGGGTCTCGTCGCTGAAGTCCACCGTCAGCATGCGATGGCAGCCGTACCAGCGGTCGATCTTGCGTTCGCCGGCGGCCAGGAAGGCTTCAAGATCGGCTCGCAGAGCCACCGGCATCATGGCGAACACCGGTTGCAGGCGCTGTCCGTCATGGGCAACAGCGATGGTGGCCTGGTCATCGCACGCCGCCGCCAGGCGTGCTGCCAGGTCGGCGCCGATGAACGGGCAGTCGCAGGGCGCGGTGAGGATGAAGGGCGTGGTCGCCTGCGCCATGGCACTGGCCATGCCCGCCAGCGGGCCTTCGAAGCCGGTGACGCTGTCGGCGAGCACCGGCCAGCCGAAGCCGGCGTAGCGCTCGGCATTGCGATTGGCGTTGATGAGCAGGGCACCGACCTGCGGTTCCAGCGCGGCGATGACGTGCGCCACCATCGGCCGGCCGCCGAGGCTGACCAGGCCCTTGTCCTGCCCGCCCATGCGCCGGCCCTGGCCGCCGGCCAGGACGACCGCGGTGATGAGTTCCCGGCCGGGCGTGGGCACCAGGGGCCGCCTATTCGCCGCTGGCGCGCGCGCGGCGCAGCGGACCGCGCTTGCGGGCGGCCTCGGGTACGTCGGGGATGGCATCGAAGCGGATCGTGTCGGCGCCGCTGTACACCAGGAAATGCCGGCCCTTGGCGCGGGCGATCATCGTCACCCCCAGGCGCTCGGCCAGCTCCAGGCCCATGTGCGTGACGCCGCTGCGCGAGAGCAGCACCGGGATACCCATCTGGGCGGTCTTGATGACCATTTCCGAGGTCAGCCGGCCGGTGGTGTAGAAGATTTTGTCGGCCCCGGGCGTGTCGTCCAGCCACATCAGGCCGGCGATGGCATCGGTGGCATTGTGGCGGCCGACGTCCTCGATGAAGGTGAGGATGTCCTCGTCGCGGCACAGGGCACAACCATGCACGGCGCCGGCATTGCGGTAGACCTCGTTGTGTTTTGCCAGGTTGCCGAGCAGCGCGTAGATGCCGGACTGGGTGAGCTGCGGGCGCGGCAGCTCGATGCTGTCGAGGTTGTCCATGAGGTTGCCGAACATGGTCCCCTGGCCGCAGCCGGTGGTGACCGTGCGATGGGAGAGTTTCTCCTCCCAGTCCGCGATGCCGTGGCGGGTGGTGACGGCGGCGGCCTCGACCTCCCAGTCCACCTGGATGGACAGGATGTCCTCGACCGAATCCACCAGTGACTGGTTGCGCAGGTAGCCGAGCGTGAGCGCTTCCGGCCAGGTGCCGAGCGTCATGAGCGTCACCAGCTCGCGGCGGTCCACGTAGATGGTCAGCGGGCGCTCGTCCGCCACCAGGGCTTCGCGGGGTTCGCCGAATTCGTCGATGACGGTAACGGCCCGGGTCGGATCGAGCCCGGCGCGGGTCATTTCCGGGCGATGCCTTGGCGCTGTCATGGGCTTGGCGGGCGCGTGGGGCCCTCAGCCGCCGGTGGCGTTCATGTGACGGAAGATGACCGGTTTGGCCGCCAGGTCGAAGTCGTGGCCCTTGGGCTTGATGGCCATGGAATCGCGGATGGCCTGCTTCAGGCGCTCCATGTCGCCGGGATGACTGCGCAGCACGGCGCGAAGATCCACGCTGTGCTCCTGGCCGAGGCACAGCAGCAGCCGGCCTTCAGCAGTGACACGCACGCGGTTGCAGTCGCCGCAGAAGTTGTGGCTGTGCGGGGAGATGAAGCCCACCCGGGTAGCGGTGCCCTCGAGCCGGTAGTACTTCGACGGCCCGCCGGTGGTCTCGCTGGTCGGGTGCATCGTCCAGTGCCTGGCGATGTCCTGGCGAATGGCGTCGCTGGAGTAGTAGGCCTCGGCCCGATCATGGTCTCCGATGACGCCCAGGGGCATCTCCTCGATGAAGCTGATGTCCAGGCCCCGGTCGATGGCGAAACCGACCAGGTCGGGGATTTCGTCCTCGTTGCGATGCTTCAGGATGACCGTGTTGAGCTTGATGCGCTCGAAGCCGGCGGCACGCGCGGCCTCGATGCCGTCGAGCACCTGTTCCAGCCGCCCCGTGCGGGTGATGCGCGCGAAGCGGTCGGGGCGCAGCGAATCGAGGCTGATGTTGATTCGGCGCACGCCGGCAGCACGCAGGGCGCCGGCGTAACGCGGCAACTGCGAGCCGTTGGTGGTGAGTACCAGTTCATCGAGTTCGGGCAGCGCACCGAGCTCGTCGAACAGCTTCAACACGTCGCGCCGCACCAGCGGTTCGCCACCGGTGAGGCGGATCTTGCGAACGCCGAGTTCAGCGAAGGCGCGCCCGACCATGGCCAGCTCCTCGAGCGTGAGGATGCGCGCCCGCGGCAGGAATTCCATGTCTTCGGACATGCAGTAAACGCAGCGGAAATCACAGCGGTCGGTCACCGAGATGCGCACGTAGGTGACGTGCCGGCCGAAGCGGTCGACCAGTGTCTCGCCGCTTGCCGCGCGCGCGTCTGCCAGGCTTTCTGTGCTCGTTTCCATAGGGTCAGAAGTCTATCACAGCGTTTTGCTCGGGATTAAGAAACCACGGATTTGGCAAGGGTTTTCGGCCCCGGAACGCCGGCCGGGGCAGTATTGCACGGCGGCCGGCGCAGCTTGACTTGACCGGCGGTATTGGCGAGTCTCGCGGGCTTCGGTGCGTTGGCCTGCGGGGGTGGCGCGCGTCGGCAACGGGCCTGCGGCAGCGAATCGGCGGGCGAGAACCATAAACGAGTGGTGCGGGCGTAATGCGGCCGCGGGGGACAATGGCATGGCAGGTCTGCTCGCCAAGGAACGCATAGTCGCGAAACCGGGTTTCAATCGCTGGCTGGTACCGCCGGCTTCCATCGCCATACACATGTGCATCGGCTCGGTGTACGCCTGGAGCATCTACAACCCGGCGCTCATGAAAAGCTTCGGCGTGGTCACCAGCGCCTCCGGGGACTGGTCGCTGCGGGACGTCACCTGGATTTTCACCGTCGCCATCGTCTTCCTGGGCCTGTCGGCCGCGTTCGCCGGGCGCTGGCTGGAGGAAGTCGGCCCGCGCAAGGTCGGCTTCGTGGCTGCCTGCTGCTGGGGCGGGGGCTACATCATCGGCGGCCTGGGCATTCTCACCCATCAGCTGTGGCTGCTGTACCTCGGCTACGGCGTCATCGGCGGTTGCGGGCTGGGGCTGGGATACGTATCACCGGTGAGCACGCTGATCCGCTGGTTCCCTGACCGCCGCGGCATGGCAACCGGGATGGCGATCATGGGCTTCGGAGGCGGCGCCATGATCGGCGCACCGCTGAAGGAGTTCTTCATCCGGCTTTACTACCAGGCGCCGGAATACCTCGGCAGTCTGGCGGACGTGAACCTGGTGACGGAGGCCGGCGTGCGCTTCGCCGAAACCGCGTCCGGGCTCCGCGAGGTGGTGGTCATCGGCGCCAACGATGTGGGCAAGATGCTGGTGCCGGGCCCCGAGGGCGTCTACCTGGCCGGGACCGGCTCGGTGGGGATTGCGCAGACGTTCTTCACGCTGGGGGTCATCTACTTCATCGTCATGACCATTGCCGCCTTCGCCTACCGGATCCCGCCGCCGGGCTGGAAGCCGGCCGGCTGGGAGCCGCCGCCTCACGATGCCGCCAGCACGCGCATGATCACCCGCAACCACGTGGACATCGACCAGGCGCTGAAAACGCCGCAGTTCTACCAGCTCTGGATTGTGCTGTGCTTCAACGTTACCGCGGGTATCGGTGTGCTGGGTGTTGCCAAGACGATGATGACCGAGATCTTCGGTACCACCCTGCCGGGCGTGGTCGACAGCGCTTTCGCGGCCACCTACGTGGTGATGATCTCGGTGTTCAACATGGTGGGCCGGTTCTTCTGGGCGAGTACCTCCGACTACATCGGGCGGCGCAACACCTACTGGATTTTCTTCGCCCTGGGCATCGCGCTGTACCTGTCCATCCCCTACTGCGCGCAGCAGGTCAGTGCCGACCCGTCCATCGTCTGGCTGGTGTACTTCTACGCGGCCACGATGATCATCTTCACCATGTACGGTGGCGGTTTCGCGACCATACCGGCCTATCTCGCCGACGTGTTCGGCACCCGCCACGTCGGTGGCATCCATGGCCGGCTGCTCACGGCCTGGAGCACCGCCGGCGTGCTCGGGCCTCTGGCGATCACCTCGCTGCGCGAGCGCAACGTGACCGCGGCCATTGCCGAACTGGCCGCCGCGATCGACCCGGGGGTGTTCCGCGACACTTTCGGCGCCGGCATCGGCCAGCTCGACATGCTGGTGGCACGCAATACGGTCACCATCTCGAAGCTGATGGAAATCGCCCCGGCCGGCACCGTGGACCCCACCGCCAGCCTGTACAACAGCACCATGTATCTGATGGCCGCAGTGCTCGGCGTTGCGCTGGTCAGCAACGCGCTGATGCGCCCGGTGCACCCGCGCCATCACATGCGCGAGGAGGAGGTGGCGGCGAAGCCCTGAGTAGCTGCCGGCAGCCGGCCCGGTGGTGGTGTGCGTGGCCGCGGTATGGGGCAAGCGGGCGCGACGAACCAGCGCCGCTACCAGCGCGAGTAGGGATGGCGCACGAGGTTGACGTTGTAGTAGCGCGGGTCTTCGGAGACTTCCGCCCCCAGCCAGGCTGGTCGTGCGAAGGCCTCGTCGGCGGACCCCAGTTCCAGCTCGGCGACGATGAGCCCGGCGTTGTCGCCATGGAATTCGTCGATTTCCCAGGTATGTCCGGCATGCACCACCAGGTAGCGGGTCTTGTCGATAAGCGGGCCGGTGCACAATTGTTCGAGCATCTCGCGGGCGTCCGCCGGGGGAATCGGGTATTCGTATTCGCTGCGCTGGATGCCGAGCGTGGCGCTCTTGATATTGAGCGCGGCCTTGTCGCCGGCGATGCGCACGCGTACCGAGGCGCGGTCTATGGCGCCAAGATACCCCTGCGTGTAGCGTGTGCCGGGCTGGGCCTGCTGGCGCCAGCTGTCGTCGACAAGCAGGAATTTCCGTTCAATTTCGGTGGCCATGATCCTGAGCCCTTCAAAGCCCGTGCATCCTAGCCCGTCCGCTGTCGTGCGTCAGCCCGTGCGTGCGCGCCTCGCATGAGCGCCGGCCCCGGGCGTCGCAGCTGGACGGAGTCGGTGGCGGTGTACGGCCACCCGCGGGTGCTGGCCATCTTCGCGCTGGGTTTCTCCGCGGGCATGCCCTACCTGCTGGTATTCACCACCCTGAGTGCCTGGCTGCGCGAGAGCGGCGTGGATCTGGCGGCCATCGGCTTTTTCAGCTGGGTCGGGATGACCTACTCGGTCAAGGTGCTGTGGGCACCGGTGGTGGATCGGCTCTGCCTGCCCGTGTTCGGCCGGCTCGGGCAGCGCCGCGGCTGGATGTTCGCCGCCCAGTGCGGCATTGCACTGGGCCTGGCCGGCATGGCGATGCTGGACCCGGTGCAGGCGTTGCCCGCCATCGCCGGGCTGGCCGTGCTGGTGGCGTTCAGCTCGGCCACCCAGGATATCGCCGTGGACGCCTGGCGCATCGAGGCGATGCCGGCGGATCGGCAGGCGGCCATGGCGGCCGCTTACGTGTTCGGCTACCGGGTGGCGCTGCTCGTGGCCGGCGCCGGTGCGCTGTTCATCGCCGAGTTCTACGACTGGCGCAGCGCCTACCTGGCCATGGCGGCCCTGATGGGCGTGGGCCTGGTGACGGTGCTGCTCATCGCCGAGCCGGGGCCGGCCAGCGATGCGGGTGCCGTCCACCCGCCCAGGGCCCCGGGTGTCGCCGGCCTGTGGGCGATGTTCGTCGCCCCCTTTGCCGAGTTCTTCCGTCGCACCGGCTGGCAGGCGATCGGCATCCTGGCCTTCATCGCCCTGTTCCGGCTCAGTGACATATCCATGGGCAACATGGCCAACCCGTTCTACCTCGACATGGGTTTCAGCAAGGCCGAGATCGCCGAAGTCACCAAGTTGTTCGGCTTTTTCATGACCATTGCCGGCTCCATGGTCGGCGGCGTGCTGGTGGCCCGCTATGGCCTCACCGGGCCGCTGCTGCTGGGCGCCATCATGGTGGCGCTGACCAACCTGCTGTTCGCCACCATGGCGGGCCTGCCGCCCGGCCTCGGCCTGCTGACGATGGTCATCAGCGCCGACAACATCAGTGGCGGTCTGGCCAACGCGGTGTTCATCGCCTACCTGTCCAGCCTGACGGACAAGCACTACACGGCCACCCAATATGCCTTGTTCAGCTCCCTGATGACCCTGCCGGGCAAGTTCGTCGGTGGCTTCTCCGGCATCATCGTCGAACAGGTCGGCTACGCGCTGTTTTTCTGCTATGCCTCGCTGCTGGGGCTGCCGGCGGTGCTGCTGGTGCTGTGGCTGCGCCGTTCGATACGCCCCGGTTCGCAGCCGCGGACTGTGGTCTCCGGCACCGGCGGGCAGACAGGCTGAGTGCGGCCGGTGTGCATGCAAGGCGACCGCAAGTCCAGCCCGGATGCGGGCGGGCCCCGGCCGATGCCGGTGAGCGGGCGCACGCCGCAGTGACAGCGGCCTGACGCCGGTATCGCCGCCGCGGGGGAAGGAACTCGCGGCGGGGATGCCCCTAGCGCCGGGGGATGCCGGGTTCGGCGGTCGCCGGGTTCGCAATGCCGGGCTGGCCCGGCCGGGGCCGGCTCCGCTGACCCATGCCACCACCCAGGCCGATGTAGTGCGGTCGGTAGCCCCAGGGCGGCCAGCGGGGCTGCCAGGCCGGCGCCCGGGGCGGGCGGGCGCCCGACCCGGGAGCCGGCCTGGAAGACCCGCTGGAC
>CAYGQN010000214.1:0-7469 GCA_964351795.1 uncultured Gammaproteobacteria bacterium | reverse complement strand
GGGTCCCGCCCGCGCGGTGCTCAGGCCGAGGATCGGCAGGGGTTGGCGCTGCCGATCCTCGGCCTGAGTGCCCTGCGCAAGGCCGCACCCTTCGCCGTGCATACCAACCCGGACAAGATCATGCTCAGCAACTGCGCGCCGGAACCGTCGGCGGGCCTGCCACTGGCGGTTGCGCCCTGAGGCGTTACCGCGGCTGTTACGACCCCGTCTGATCCTCTCCCGCGGCCCGCAGGCGGGCCTGCAGCCGGGCCTTGGCGTCGGCACTCATGCCCGGTCCGCTTGAGGGCGCATCGCCGGTCTGGGCTGCCGCGCCGTGCAGGATGTCCAGCTGCTGGCGGTGACGCTGGCAGGGCGGGCACAGCAGCAGGTGTACCCGGTAGAGCATGCGCTCCAGCAGCGTAAGCCGGCGGTCCTGGCGCTCGGAATTGAGCCTGGCGATTTCCTTGCAGTGGTACATGGTCTATCCCCCCGCTATGCCCTGGCGTTCCAGGCAATGACGCAGCCGCTCGCGGCAGCGCGACAGCATCACCCAGACGTTGTTACGGCTGGATATTCCCAGTGTGGTGATGAGTTCGTCGGTGTCCAGGCCATCGCGTTCCCGCAGCACGAACAGGGTGCGCAGCCGGTCGGGCAGGGCATCAATGCAGTCGTTCAGCGCCACGCCGAGGCGGGCACTGTCCAGCAGGCGGCCCGGCTCGAGCCAGTCGGCCGGCGCCGACTGCCAGTGGCCGGTATCGTCGAACTGCGAATCCAGTTCTTCGGTGTCGGTCTCGCCGGTGTCGAAGGGGACTTCCCTGCCGCGTCGACGCAGGTGGTCGAGCACCTTGTGCCTGAGGATGCCGATGAGCCATGTGCGCTCGGACGAGCGCCCGTCGAAGCCGGCCCGCCCGTCCAGGGCGGCGAGCATGGCGTCCTGCACCAGGTCCTCGGCCACGGCCGGGGAATCCACCCGCAGCACGGCATAGCCGAACATGGCATCGCCATGCTGGTCGACCCAGTGGTCCGGTTGCAGGCTGTCGGTGCCATGGCTCATGCGGGCACAGTCTAGCGCGTTCGCCCCGGCGCAAGGCTGCCCGCGGGCGCAGGGCGGGCCCCGGCGGACGAAACCTGTCCGCCGGGGCGCCGCTGCTGCGGTGGAGGGGATCAGGAGGCCTTGTTCACCCACGGCCGGAAACCGGTATCGGTGATCATCGCCTCGCCCTGCAGCTCCAGCTCGTCGGCGCTGACCGCACGCTGGTCCCAGGGCCGGAAGCCGTTGTCTGCTGCGCTGGCCTGGCTGGCGGACACGGCGGTGTCGGCTGCGCGATCGGCCCAGGGCTGGAAACCCTCGGCAGCACCGGCGGTGCCGGCAAGCGAGAGGACGAGGGCGGTGGTGGTGGCAATTGACTTGATCATCTTTGATGCTCCTTTGCGTTGGTTCGCGATGGCTTGTTTCACGTCATGGTGTATGCGTGTTCGGGGGTGAGTCGCATGAGCCGCCGAAACCTTACACAGCCACCGCATGCACAAGCGCGGTTCGTGACAGCGTTCACGAAACGCGGCCGATATCCCTCATTTGCCGGGACATCGGTGGTGCAGACGGCGCCCGGCCCGGCAGGCATACTCGCGGCATGACAGACAGTGAACGGTCGGTGCGCGGATGAGCGCCGCAGCGGTGAAGTCGGCGAAAATGACTGTGGGCTGGCGCGAGTGGGTCGGCCTGCCGGAGCTTGGCATCGGCGCCATCAAGGCCAAGGTGGACACCGGCGCCAGGACCTCCGCCATCCATGCCTACGCGGTGGAGCGCTTCAGCGCCGGTGGCCAGCCGCGCGCCCGGCTGTGGGTACACCCGCGCCAGCAGGACGTTCACACGCGGATCATCTGCGAGGCGGACATTGTCGATGAGCGCCTGGTGACGGATTCGGGCGGCCATCGCGAGAAGCGCATTGTCATCATGACCACAGTGAGCATTGCCGGGCAGGCCTGGTCGGTGGAGATGACGGTCACCAACCGGGATATCATGCGCTTCCGGATGCTGCTCGGACGCACCGCCATGCAGGGGCGTATAGTGGTGGACCCAGGCCGCTCGTTCGTCCATGGCCGCCACGGCGGCAAGGGGAAGCGGCCCGCCGCCCGCGGCTGATTCCGCCGCCACCGGCATCTGAACAGAACACCCATCGCCGCGACCGTTCGGCCGCGCGCAACCAGGAGGCCTCCTGCATGAAACTCGCCGTGTTGTCCCGTAATCCCCGGCTCTACTCCACCAGCCGCCTCGTCGATGCGGCCCGTGAGCGCGGGCACGAGGTGCGCGTGATCGACGTGCTTCGCTGTTACATGGATATCACCTCGCGCAAGCCCACGATTCATTACAAGGGCGAGGAGATCACGCCCGACACCTTCGATGCGGTCATCCCCCGTATCGGGGCCTCCATCACCTTCTACGGAACCGCCGTGGTGCGACAGTTCGAGATGA
Source organism: uncultured Gammaproteobacteria bacterium (assembly GCA_964351795.1). GTDB lineage: Bacteria > Pseudomonadota > Gammaproteobacteria > JADZEE01 > JADZEE01 > CAYGQN01. The sequence continues at coordinate 5,017 of CAYGQN010000214.1, read as the reverse complement.
TGGGCGTGTACAGCGTGAACGAGTCCGTGGGCATCACCCGGGCGCGGGACAAACTGCGCTCGCTGCAATTGTTGTCCCGGGCGGGGGTGGGCATGCCGGTGACCGGCTTCGCGCATTCCCCGGATGACCTCGACGATCTCATCCACGAAGTGGGCGGGGCGCCCATGGTCATCAAGCTGCTGGAAGGCACCCAGGGCCGCGGCGTGGTACTGGCGGAGACCAAGAAAGCCGCGCAGAGCGTCATCCAGGCCTTCATGGGCCTGAAGGCCAACATCCTCGTGCAGGAGTTCATCAAGGAGGCCGGCGGCTCCGACCTGCGCTGCTTCGTCGTGGGCGGCAAGGTGGTCGGGGCGATGATGCGCACCGCGCCCGAGGGCGAGTTCCGCTCCAACCTGCACCGCGGTGGCACGGCCAGCAGCGTGAAGATCACCGCGGTCGAGCGGGCCACCGCCAAGAAGGCCGCCAGCGTCATGGGGCTGAACGTCAGCGGTGTGGACCTGCTGCGCTCGGACCACGGCCCGCTGGTGATGGAGGTAAACTCCTCGCCGGGCCTGCAGGGCATCGAGCAGGCCACCGGCAAGGACATCGCCAGGAGTATCATCGAGTTCATCGAGAGCAACGCGAAGGCCGGCAAGACGCGCACCCGCGGCAGCGGTTGAGCGGCCGCTGCCTCACCAAGCGGCTTCTTGCCGCCAACTGAAGAGGGTAGGGGCCCGCCATGCGCAGGGTGGTCATCAACGGTACCGAGGTCGCCCCCGGCGAGCGCCTGGCGCTGGATATCCCCATCGCGGACCTGTACACCCACACGCCCGTGGGCATGCCGGTGCAGGTGCTGCGCGGGCGACGCGACGGGCCATGCATGTTCGTCAGCGCCGCTGTGCACGGGGACGAGATAAACGGCGTGGAAATCATCCGACGGCTGATGCGCACCCGCGCCCTGGAGCGCCTGCGCGGAACGCTGATCACCATTCCCATCGTCAACGTGTTCGGATTCCTGAACCACTCGCGCTACCTGCCGGACCGGCGCGATCTCAACCGCAGTTTCCCCGGCTCCGAACGTGGCTCACTGGCGTCGCGGCTGGCCTACACTTTCCTGAATGAAATCGTGGCGAACTGCACCCACGGCATCGACCTGCACACCGCGGGCGGGCATCGCGTGAACCTGCCGCACATCCGGGCCAACCTGGATGACCCGGAAACCGAGCGCCTGGCGCGCGTGTTCAGCGTGCCGGTGCTGATCAACACCAACCTGCTGGATGGCTCCCTGCGCCGCGTGGCCGCGGACCGGGGCGTGACGATGCTGTTGTACGAAGCCGGCGAAGCGCTGCGCTTCGACGAAACGGCCATTCGCGCCGGCCGTTCCGGCATCATCGCGGTGATGCGGGAACTGGGCATGCTGCCGCCGGCCACCCGCCATCGCAAGGTGTACCAGCCGGAAGTGGCCAGCGGCAGCAGCTGGGTGCGGGCCCCGCGGGGCGGGATCGTGCGCTTCTGGACACGCCTGGGCGCGCACGTGAAAAAGGGCGATGTGCTGGGCGTGATCTCCGATACCTTCGGCAACGTGGAGGAGGAGGTCATCGCCGAGTTCCCCGGCGTGGTCATCGGCAAGAGCAACCTGCCGCTGGCCAACGAGGGCGACGCCCTGTTCCACGTTGCCCGCTTCGACAGCGCCCGCAGCGCCTGGGAGCGGGTGGAAGCCTTCCAGCAGTTGGTGGACGACGCCCCCCCGGACGGCCAGCCGCCCATCGTCTGAGCGCCGCCATCGCAGGCGCGGCTTTCGCAAGCCCGCCGTGCCGGCTAGAATGCGCCCCTCGCACGCCCCGGAGAGGTGGCTGAGCGGTTGAAAGCGCACGACTCGAAATCGTGTATACGTTTGCGCGTATCGAGGGTTCGAATCCCTCCCTCTCCGCCACAACAAGCAACGGGCCTGAGGGCCCGTCGTTCGTATCAAGACCACCACCGCAGAACGGGATTCGAGCCCTCGATACAGACAATGCCGGGGTTCGGCGGCCGCGCCCCGGGCGCGGACGAACGTCGCGGCGCAGCCGCGGCGGCCCGCAGGGCGAGAGAGCGCAGCGAGCGAGTCATCCCTCCCTCTCCGCCAGCCCCCTGGCATCAGCCGGCTGAATTACCAGCCGCACCCTCGAAGCGTTGTGGTGCCCACGGACTCCGGTACCGAATATCCAGCGATTTGGTGTTTTTCGCTGGCACGGCCCAGTCGCAATCCGCGAGCCAGGATACGGACTCAGCTGTCCGTCGACGAGTGGGAGTTCAGGATGATGGTCGAAAGCCTGGGTTCGCCGAACGCGAACCGTATTGGAGGACACTTCCCGGAACCGAATCAGGCTTTCAAATAAACCTCGCCGTCGCCTGAGTAGGGCGTATGCTTGTGGGCAGGACCCGCAAGGGCCCTGCCCACAAACGCGTGACTGGCATGCCCGTTTGCACAACGCGACAACAGAGGATTGACAGATGCTTGCGTTCCTACGCTCGTCGGGTCCGTTGGTTGCAGTAATCCTGTTCCTGCACGCATTTGCAGACAATGCTGAGGCGGCATCAGTAAACACCCAGTCAGATGGCACGATTAATTCCATCAACGGCCTGTTGATTGGCGCCAATGAATACGTGGACGTGGTGTTCGGGGTCACATTGGCTGGCGGTGAAACCACCTGCATGCTCGGGCCTGGTTGCCAGGCTGGCATCTACGTGGTTGCTTTGAACGAATTCCTCAATGCCGACGGTTTTGAGTCTGTCAGGGCTGCCGACGGCTCCGGGGGTGGCCTTTACCGGGTGCTTACCCCGGCCACCCGGTTAGAGTACATTTTCGACGGCGGTGCATGGCGTTTCAGTCAGTCAGGGCTGCTGGCTGCTGACCGTGACATTCGCTTCACCGCCTCCGCCGTACCCCTGCCGGGGGCATTCGGACTGTTTGCGGCGACGATAGCCGGGCTGGGTTGGTTCCGGACCCGGCGGGGCTTGGCGCTAAAGCCCCCGCGTACCGAGCGAGTTGCCGAACTGCTCGGTTGATGCCGAGCACCATCGCAACCCGGGCTTGCAGCAGAGCCGTCAATCGATGCTTGAGCGGCGCACGCCACTGGCCACCACGGCTGCGGGCTGCCTGGCGATACCCCTCGCGGTGCGCATCGTCCTCCTACGCTTCGATGATCGCTTCAATGGCGAACCGCCCGGTGTGTCGCGCCGGCGCCCCGGCCGGCGCGGGGACTAAGCTGCGCGAGCCGTGTTTCGCGTGCCCGTGCGCCTTCCGCGCAGGGCCAGGCTGACCAGGCCGGTGCCCAGCAGGTAGGCGGCTCCGGGCAGCGGCACCGGGCTGCCCCGCACGAGATTGTCGATCGCAAGGCCGGCGGAATTGTTCAGGTTGTAATCCTCGAACAGCACGCGCTTGATGAATCCGGTGCCCGGCTCGGCAGACCAGCCGATGAATTCGCGAACGTTCAAAGCGCTCGTCACCGAACCCAGGACTGCGCCGGACTGGTTGAAGAACGTAGCGGTGGCGCGGTCGTTGAAGATGGTCGCGCCGGCCAGCCCTACCGGCACGTCGAACTCCACCAACAGGCTGGCGCCGCGTTGCTGTGTCAGCATCACCGTGTTGGTGCCGCCCGTCAGCGGGATCCGGGTGCTGAGTGCGACGCCACCGGCTGTGCCGGTATGACTGAACAGCGCGTCATCGTGATCCCACTGCTGGCCGGTATTCGCGACAATGATGAAGCTGTCGAAGCCGACGAAACCCTCGAAGTCCGTTATACGCTCGTCGCCGGCGAGATCGCTGGAGTCGATGGCAGCCCCGTGGCTTGCCGTCCCCGACACAAGCGCCACCGCGGCAAAGAGCACGGGCAGAAGCAGGGTGCGCTGGCGGCGCTGTTGACGATGTAGAGATGCCTGGCTCGGATTCATCATGAATTCTCCCGGGGTCTGACTGCTCGGCGTTGTTGTGCTCCAGCGCCGAGCGAGATGAGTCGTGGATTGGTCAACGATTCGCGCGGTTCTGCGCCATAGGCAGCTCAAGGCTCTGCAGGGCCTGCCGCGAAAGCATCGCCTCAGGGCCTGGCCCGGCGCGCCCGGCTGAGTACGACAAGCGCGGACAGCAGCAAGGGCAGTGCCGCTGGCACCGGCACCACTTGCGCGTCGATGCTGGCGCCCGATGCGATATCAAGCACCGGCGCGTTGAACGCCACGTAGCCGATGCCGCCATTGGCGCCGTCGCTGAAGCCCTCGGGATCATTCGAATACGGCTGCGTCGAGAGCCCGCCGCCGAAGCCGCCGACGGCGGAGATCGCGGCGTCATCGGTGAGCGTGATGCTCGCGGCCCACAGTGCGATGTTGCCGCCGCTGCCGCCACCGCCGGGCCCGCCGTTCGCAAACACGTTCCGGAACGCCCAGCCGCCATGTGCGCCATTCGCGGCGAGTTCGCCTTCCAGTACCAGGCCGCCCGTGGTGGAGATGTTCAGCGCGCCGCCGCCACCGCCGCCGAAGCCGCCCGACAGGAAACCGAAACGCTCACCGGCGCCGCCACCACCACCACCGGAGCCGCCACCACCGGCTATCCCGGGCAGCATCGGCGGCGGCGCAATGGCGATACCGCCAGCCCCGGGCGGAAAGCCCGTGAAGCGCGTCGCCTGGAGACCGGGCGTGGCCATGCCGGCACCGCCGCCACTGTGTCCGAGTGAGTTCAGCTGCCCGCCGTCGCCGCCTTCGCCGCCCGCGGGACCACCGCCGGGGGCGCCGACACCGGTGCTGCTGCCCGCGCCGCCGTCACCCGCGCCGGGCCCGCCGCCTCGCTTCGGATTGTTCGGCACCGGCACCGGGATGGCGAGATCGGTGGCCGTCGCCGAGACGTCGATGCGGCCGGCGATGAACACGTCCCCCGTCGCGGCGAGGAATACCGGCGTATTGGCCGCGTTACGCCGGAAAAGCACCTGTACTCCGGCGGGATGTTGATGCTGGTGAAGTTAAGGACGCCGTCGGCCGGGAGGTCGATGATGCTGGTGGCGACGGGGTT
>CAYGQN010000213.1:0-7495 GCA_964351795.1 uncultured Gammaproteobacteria bacterium | reverse complement strand
GCGAAGAACCTCGGCAGGTCGAACCAGTGCAGGGCCTGGGCGACCAGCACCAGGGCTACGCTGGCATCAGGCAGGGCGCAACGCTCCGCCCGCTGCGCGACGTACAGCAGGCCGTCTCCGGCCTCGCCGTGGCGCAGCTGGGCCAGGCTGATATCGCTGGCCACCACCCGCAGGCCGCGCCGGGCCAGGGGCACGCTCGCCTGGCCGCTGCCGCAGCCGCAGTCCCACGCCAGGGCGCCGGCGCCGGCTTCGGCCGCAAGCCAGTCGAACAGTGCCGCAGGGTAGCCCGGCCGGTAGCGGGCGTAGGCCCCGGCGAGGGGGGAGAACCAGTCGCCGCGGCGCCGGCTCACGCGAACCGGCCCGCCGACGACAGGCGCGACGCGGCCGGCTCAGGCGGCGCTGCTGCCGCGCTTCTGCGCCTGCCAGGCGGCCCGGGCGCGTTCGACCTCTTCCCAGCCGAGGTAGAAGGTGAAGCCCTCGTCATCATGGAACAGGATCGGCCCCTTGCAGATGAACAGGTAGTCGGTGTCCTCCAGCGCCGTGGTGGCCCCGTGCAGTACGCCGTTCGGCTCGTAGACGTAATCACCGGCATCCAGGGTGCCGTCGCGCACCTGCAGCCGGCCGCTGAGAATGAACGTATGCGAGGCCGTCAGGTGTTTGTGCTGGGGTGCGGTGAAGCCCTGCAGCCAGCGGAACAGCACCGCCCACTCGCCCGACTCGGCGCCTGTCCACAGCACCTTCATGAAGGCGCGCTCCGGATCCAGAGCCATCGGGATCCAGTCCTCATCGCCGGTGCGCACGAGCGAGTCCACCAGCCCGGCATTCAATGGTGAGATGTCCTGCGGTAGTGCCATGTCATTCCCCCCCGGGGTGTTGTTGTAATAGTGCCGCAGAGCGCCTTGCTGTTGCGGCGCGCTCAGCCGGAGCGCCCGCCCAGAAGTCCGAGCAGCATCGAGGCGCCGGCGAAGATGAGCGCCAGCATGCCCGTCTTGATGATGAGGTCCTTGAACGTGGTCATGTCGATGAAGTCGAACACCATGAGCACGGCGAGCACGGCGATGGCCATCACGGCCAGTGCGCCAATGATGCGCAGCGCCACGTGGCGCCCGGGCAGGTGTTCCTCGTCGGTGGCAGGTTCCATTGGGCTCTCCCTGTTCGCTTGTCGCCATCGCCCCGATCGGCCGGGGCCTTCCCATAGCATAGCGACCCGGCGGCCGCCGCGCTTCAGTCCTCGATTTTCAGATTGAGGTGGGCACCGTCGCAATAGGGCTTGGTGCCCGAGTACTTGCAGCCGCACAGCGTCTGCAGCCCGAAGGCCTCCACGGTGAAGGCGATGGGCTCGCGGTTCGTGCCCTTGTGCGAGCCGTCGCAGAAAGGCTGGTTGGCGCTGCGCCCGCAGGAGCACCAGTAGTATTTCCCGGGCTCCAGGTGCGCGAAGTAGGGGTTCTTGCGGGTGCCGTCAGGGAAGCGCTTTTTCACCCAGCCTTCGCTGAAGGCGCTGCACATGTTCAGGATGAGTTCCATGGACGAGAACACCCAGATGCCATCCTCGCGCACCATGGTGGCCTCGTAGGTGGCGCCGATCCAGTTGGCCTCGGATTCGCCATCGTGCTCATTCGGGATGGTGGCGGCCTCCCACAGGTACCAGAACGCCGAGGCGGTGTCGCCGTCGACGCCAATCTCGATGCGCGGTGAAATCATGTAGTGCAGCGACCACCAGATCTTCTCGCCGGCAATGCCGTGCAGGCCGCGGGCGACGTGCTCGCGGCCGATGTACTTGCCGAACCCCTTGCACTCCCAGGTGCCGTCCCGGGCGAACAGCGGCCGCAGGCGGTCCGGATCGTTACCCCGATCGCAGGCACGGGCGTAATCGACGATGAGCGTGCGCAGCGCCTCGGTATCCTCGAGGCGACGGAGCCGGCCGTTGACCTCTTCCAGCAGGGCGTGGGTGTCCTGGTCCATTTGATGTTCCTCAGAGCTCGTGGAGATTGAAGATGTCGGCCTTGACGGGCTTGTCACCGGGCAGGCTGCCCCGGAGCGCCGGTCAGGCAGCCGGCTTCGCCCCGGCGCTGGTCCGGGGCGCGGGCCGCCCGTCGGCAACAGCCGCGGGCGCGTCCGGGGCGGCCGGGCTCAGTCGCGCCCCGGCTCCAGTTCGGCGGCCATCGCCTGGTAGCGCTTGATCAGCCAGCGGTTCATCTGCGCCAGCGTCTCTTCCTTGGGCGCGTACCGGCTGCGGTTGGCGAAGCGCGACTTCAGGCCGAGATGCGTTTTCGTGTTGGCCACGGTGTCCTGGTCGTTGAAGATGGACAGGCCATCCACCACCGCCTTGATCTGGGTGTTGAAGTTCTCCGAGCGCAGGGTCTCCTGCGGGTACAGGAAGCCCACCCGCAGCGTGATGGCGTTCGCGCCCTGGGGCAGGATGATGTAGAACAGCACGCCATCGGGCACGGCACCGAAGAACAGGTTCGGCAGCACGCAGGCGAACATCACGCGCTGGCGCTCCTCGTCCGTGAGGTCCGGCAGCGGCGGGAACATGGAGCGGAAGCCGGCGGTGAAGTTGCCGTCGCGCTGCAGGAAGCCGGTGGGATGGAACACTGCGCCGTCGTCGTTCTCGTCCCACTCGAAGAAGCTTGCCAGGCGCGAGGGCGCGAAGTCGTGCACGCCCTTGTGCAGGTACATCGTGTGGTGGGGCTCGATGGCGTTCTCGTGCATGAACTTCCAGTTCCAGGGGTTGCCCGGCCAGTCGAGGGTGGGCACGGCGCCGAGTTCACCCATGCGATGGTTGGCCACCTGGTCGGTGAGGCGCTTGAGCCTCGGTGCCAGCGGCTCGGCCTTGCCGTCCATGTTCACGAAAATGAAGCCGTTCCAGATCTCCGAGCGCAGCACCGGCAGCGAGTGCGTTTCGGTGAGTTTGTCCAGCGGTACGTGACCGTCCATCTCCGGAGCGGCAACCAGCTTGCCCTTCATGTCGTAGCACCAGCCGTGGAAGGGGCAGGTGAACGAGCGGCAGTTGCCGCGTTCCTCGCCGAGCACGTAACCGCGGTGCTGGCACACCGCCGACATGACGCGGACCTCGCCGTCCGGATCCCGCAGCACCAGCAGCGGGTCATCATTGATATTGATGGATACGTAGTCGCCCGGCTTCGGGATGTGGCCGACATGGCCGACGCAGATCCACTCGCGATCCCAGATCGCCTGCTTCTCGAACTCGAACCAGCGCTCGCTGGTGTAGCAGGCCGGCGGCAGCGTAATCGCCTCGTCGACGCTGGCGCCCGAGGGCCTGAGTGCGGTGAGTATCTCCCGGACCTCCGGGTCCAGGTGCTGGTTGGGTGCTTCGTCTTTCATCACTGCACTCATGGATTGTCGGCCTCCCGAATATCGATATTTCTGCGCCACAGAGCATAGTGCGCGGGCGCGCGCCGGCGCAACCCGGGTAAACCTTAAGACCCCGTGCACAGCTGCATCGGCCAGCCCGGCAGCGCCGGTCTGGCTGCCGGCAGCGCCTGCGACGGCCTCGTTCAGCATTCGGGCATGGCGCCTGGCCGTGGCCGCGGGCAGTCCGGCCCTGCGCTGTGCCGCCGCCGGCTGCCCCCGGCGTTGATTCCCCGGTGCGCTACAGGAAGGTCCAGTGGGCGAAGGTGGCCGCCTGGCCAAGGTAACGGCCGGCCCCGTCGAGGAGATTCCACACCACGGCGCGCTCGATCCGGAAGCGCCGGCCGTCGGCGCTGATGCGGATTCCCTCGTAGTCATCGATGTAGCCGTCGCGGCTGACGCGTGCCATCAGGGCCGCGCGGGCATCCCGGTGCAGCGGCTCGGCGGAACGGCGCGAGGGCGTGGCGACGAACGTTGTCCAGTCCATGGTGAACAAGGCCTGCGCGGTGCGGTTGGCGTAGTTGAATACCGGGTCCGCGGCGGTGTCGTGGGACAGCACGACGAAGGGCGCATGGTAGAGGCTGCGGGCCGGGTCCGGCCCGGCGCCGGCAAGCAGTGGCTTGCCGGTCCAGCGGGTGTAGCTGTCGATCAGCAGGCCGGCATGGGCCTGCTGCCATCGGTTGTCCGCGGTGGGGGGCTGGCGGTCGCTCATTGCGATGTTGCGGCGGGCGGCGTGTGCTTGTCGAGAAAGTATACTGTGCCGCCATCACCGACAGCAGGAACCGGAATGCACATCGTCTGCCTCGACCTGGAAGGGGTGCTCATCCCCGAGATCTGGGTTGCCTTTGCCGACAGGACCGGCCTTGAGGGGCTGCGGCTGACCACGCGCGATATCGCCGATTACGATGAACTCATGCGGCATCGTCTCGGCCTGCTCGATGCGCACGGGCTGAAGCTGGCCGACATCGAGGCCGTCATCGACAGCATGGCGCCGCTGGCGGGCGCGGAGGCCTTTCTGGACGCGCTGCGCGCGGAGTTCCAGGTGGTCATCCTGTCGGATACCTTCTACGAGTTCGCCGGGCCGTTCATGCGCAAGCTCGGCTGGCCGACCCTGTTCTGCCATCGCCTGGATGTGGCGCCGGACGGGCGAATCAGCGGCTACCGACTGCGCATGGCCGATGGCAAGCGCAGCGCGGTGCAGGCCTTCCAGGGGCTCAACTTCCGGGTGCTGGCCGCCGGGGATTCCTACAACGACACTGCCATGCTGCTGGCCGCCGATGCGGGCTTCCTGTTCCAGGCACCGGCCAATGTGGTGGCCGAGTTCCCGCAACTGGTCCATCACCAGGACTACGAGGCGCTGCTGGGCGCGTTTCGCGCCGCGCGCTAGGGCACCCGCCCTCAGCTGGCGTCGCGGGCCAGGCGCAGGCCGCTGAAGTGCCAGTGCGTGTGCGGATAGTAGAAGTTGCGATAGCTCGCGCGGGCGTGGCTGGCCGGTGTGACGCAGGCGCCGCCACGCAGCACGTACTGGCCGTTCATGAACTTGCCGTTGTACTCGCCCACCGCGCCGGCCGGCGGCCGGAATCCGGGATAGGGTCCGTAGTTCGAGCGGGTCCATTCCCACACGTCACCGAACAGCTGGATGATGCCATCGCCGCCGGCGGCGCGCGGATGCAGTTCGCCGGATTCGTAGAAGTTGCCGGCCACCGCTGCCCCGGCGCCGGCTGCCTCCCACTCGAACTCCCCCGGCAGGCGGGCGCCGGCCCACGCGGCGAAGGCATCGGCCTCGAAATAGCTCAGATGGCAGGCCGGGGCAGCGAGGTCCAGCGGTACCAGGCCGCGCAGGGTGAACTCGAACCATTGCCCGTCAATCTCGCGCCAGTAGTACGGGTGCTGCCAGTGCTCGCGCTGCACCGTGGCCCAGCCATCGGACAGCCACAGCGCCGGGCTGGTGTAGCCGCCCTCGCGCATGAACGCCAGGAACTCGCCATTGCTGACCGGCCGGCTGGCGAGTTCAAATGCCTGCTGCAGCACCTGGTGGCGGGGCCGTTCGTTGTCGAAACAGAACCTGCCCTCGCCGGCGCCGAACAGGCCGATGCCGCCCTCGAAGCGGTGCCAGGTGAGCGGCGTGGCAGTGCCGCTTGCCGGCGGGGCCTCCGGCGCCCGGTAGGCCGGCTGCAGCGGGTTGCGCGAGAACAGGTGCTTGATGTCCATGAGCAGCAGTTCCTGGTGCTGCTGCTCGTGATGCAGACCCAGCTCGAAGATGGCCGCCCGCTCCGGATCTCCGACCAGGGCCTGCTCGATGAGCTGCTCCATGGCGTCGTCCACGTGGTGGCGGTAGGCGAACACCTCGGCCAGGCTGGGCCGCGTGACCAGGCCGCGTTCGGGCCGTGGATGCTGGGCGCCGATGCCGTTGTAGTAGGAGTTGTACAGCACGCGGTAATCGGCGTTCAGGGGTTCATAGCCGGGCAGCCATGGCGCCAGCATGAACGTCTCGAAGTACCAGCTCACGTGTGCCAGGTGCCACTTGGCCGGGCTGGCATCGGGCATGGATTGCGCCAGGCAGTCCTCGGGGCTGAGCCTGGCCACGAGGTCTTCGCTGCGATGGCGGACCTCGCGGTAACGTTCGAACATGCGGCGGCTGTCGGTATCGCCGCTGAAGGCGAGGGCGGGGGCTTCACTCATGGACGGGTCTGCAAAACGGGGCCTGGGGCCAAACCTTAAGCACCCCGCGCGGCGATCGCAAATCGCTCGTGCACCTGCCCGGTGATGCGACCGCGGTTGTCGAAACTGCGTTCGATGAAATCCACGTGATCATCCTCGTCGACGAGCACGACGGTGGAGCTGCGCGTGCCATAGTGCTCCCCGGGAATGAACAGTGATGACAGCCGCTGTTCCAGCGGCTGGCCGACACCGGTGTCCGGCAGCTCCTCCGGCGGCGCCGGGCTGTCGTCGGCCAGCAGCTCCAGCAGGCTCTCCGGGTCCAGCACGTCGGCGCCGAGCAGGGCGTTCAGTCGGGCGCGACCCTTGCGCACTTTCGGCCAGGGCTCGTTCAGGGTGTCATTGGACAGGCCGTGCACGCCGGCGGGCACCGCGGCCAGCGCGCCACTGCCACGGTTCGAGACGAACTGCATCTGCGCCGGGTCCGCCAGCAGCAGGCTGAAGCCGTTGTAGTGCTCGAGTTCGCCGGCCACGTCGGTCGCCGCGGCCCTGGCACCGCTGTTGGCATCCAGGAAGGTCACGCACAGATCGCCGCGCGAGCGCAGGTCCCCGCGCGGCGCGCTGCCGCTGCGAAAGTTGGTCACCGCGGCGAAATCCCCGTAGCGGTTGATGCCCATCCAGGTACCGCCGGCCTGCTCATCGCGACCGGCGAGGATGTGTGGCTTGTCGTCCCAGAAGCCGGCAGGCCGGGTGGGCCGGCCGTGGTATTCATCGCGGTTGGCGGCCACGACCAGGCGATAGCGGGGGTGGGCATCGATGGCAAACAGGATAAGGCACATGGTCGCCGGTTCAGCTGGCCTGGCCGTAGCGCGGGGCGCCGGCGGCCAGCCATTGCCGTTCCGCCGCTGTGTCTGCGCGTCCGAGCGCGGCGTTGCGATGCGGAAAACGTCCGAAGCGGGCAATGATGTCGCGGTGCTCGCGGGCATGGCGAACACAGGCGCTGGCACGCTCGGCGGCATCGGTCGGGGCGGCGGCTGCCAGGCGCTCGAACTCCGCCACGCTGCGCTGCTGCAGCTGCGGGTCCTCGGCATGCTCCAGCGGCATGAGCGCGAAGGCCTGCTCGTCGAAATCCAGGCGCACGGTCTCCCCCGCGGCCAGCGCGAACAGGCACTCGGGCAGGGCCAGTGCGTCCAGGGCGAAGGCCCGGGCCGTGCCGCGATGGATGTTGCGGCTGAACTGATCGCACAGCACGATGAGGGCGAGACGCGAGCGCGGTGCATCCGCCCAGGTGGCCAGATCGCCGGCCGCGGCGGCATCGAGGCTGCCGGCAAAACGCTCGCGGATCATCGCGTCGTCCTCGGCGGTGGCCTGGAACCAGCGCCGACGGGCGACCTGTGCCTGCCCGGCGTCGCAGCCGAACCAGAAATCCAGTACCTCGGCAGCCGTGGCTGGCCCTGGCATCAGT
>CAYGQN010000212.1:0-7502 GCA_964351795.1 uncultured Gammaproteobacteria bacterium | reverse complement strand
GCGCGCGGTGCTCTTCGCGACTGAAGTCGCTCCTACGGGCACCATCGACACGCCGCGCGAGGCCCCAGGCGTGGCTTCAGCCGGCGGCATCGAAGGTATCGAATTGCAGTGGGGTGGGCTTGTCGCCGTTGACCACCTGCGGCCAGGCGCACACCGACACCATCCAGGTCAGGTCCATCTCCGCGCGCAGATCAATGTAGTCCCCGGGCTGCGTGACGGGCCGGCGAATGACCCAATCCCCTGCAGGCGTGTAGTCCACGGTCATGAAGATGTTGTAGCAGGACACGCTCTGCAGCAGCTCCGGGTCGAAGCCGTTCTTCTGGAACTCCGCGCGAATGGTGTCCCGACAGCCCGGCCCGTCCATGCCGGCGTACTTCCTGCGGGCGGCGTTCGAGCAGAAGCCGCCCCCGGTGTAGTGGTTGTCGGTCTTGTCGTCGGTAATCGTGAACAGATCGTTGAGCAGGTTCGTCTTGATGCGGTCCCCTTCGTGCCACTTCCAGCGGCCGAGATCCCAGCTCGTATACACGCAATCGAGATACTCGGTGGGATCACCGGCGCGGATGGCGACGAAGTCGGCCACCTGCTCGCCCTCGATGTCGATGATGCGCAGCGTCTGGCCGGCCTTCAGATGGCCGGTGCCGCCGGTATGGGGCGGAATGACGATGCTGCTGACCAGCTTCCCCGGTGAGTTTGCCATTGGTGCTCCCCCTGGTTGGCGTGAGTGCAGAAAGCGGCCCTGCCCTCAGAAATAGTTGTAACGCAGGTTGATGCCCCACCAGCGCGGCCGGGCGCGCGAGAACTCGTCACAGCCGCAGATGGTCGTCAGCTCGAACCCGGCGTTCTGCGCCAGCGTGTCGGTGAAGTTGTTGACGAAGGCGCCCAGCTCCCAGTGCTCGTCGGTACTCTGCCAGCGCAGCCGGGCATTGCCGATCCAGTAGCCGTCCATGCGATGGCTGTCGAAGTTGTTGATGTTGAAATACGCCGACGAAGCGTGGTTGCCATCGAGCTGCACACTGAGCGCCCCCCCCAGCACGTTCGGCCAGGTGTAGCGCGCCAGGCCGTTGAACTGGATGTCGGGTGTGTAGGAAGGCTCGACATCGCGCGGGGTGTTGATGGTCACCAGCACATCCTCGACCGTGGCATCGATGTAGCTGAAGCCGAGCGCGATATCGAAGTTGTCCACCGGCGTGGCCATGAACTCGATCTCGCCGCCCTTGTAGGTGGCGTCGGCATTGAAGATCGCGCCGGAAGTCCCGATGAACTGGAAGGCCTGGTAGTCCTTGTAGTCGTAGTAGTAGGCGGCCAGGTTCAGGCGCGCGCGGCCATCGAACATCGTGGCCTTGAAGCCGCCTTCAAAGGAAACGAGCACTTCCTCGTTGTATTCGATCTGGTCGCGCGTGAGGTTGGTCAGCAGCGGCTGGTTGAAGCTGCCCGCCTTGATGCCGCGGTTGACGCCGCCGTAGATGAGCAGGTTGTCGTTGTACTGGAAATCGAGCTGGATCTTGCCCGACCACAGGAAATCGGAGGTCGACTCATCAAAGGCCGGGTCTACCAGGAACTCGAAGGGTATGTTCGTGCCGGGCAGAGTGAGCGGCGCGGTGTTGGTGAACGAGGAACTCTCCAGCCGCACGTCGGTGGTGGTGGGATACAGACGGCTGGTGAACTGGTAATCCTTCTCCTCGACGATGCCGCGCAGGCCGAGGATGAGGGTCAACCGGTCGGTGAGAAAATAATCCACCTGGCCGAACAGCGAGTAGGAATCCGTTTCCAGCTGGCCGTCACCGGCGGCCGCGATGAAATCGTTCGCCGTGGTCAGGAAGCCGTTGAAGAACAGGCCGCCGAAGGCATTGATGCCGCCGATGATGTCGGTCAGGGCCTGCGCGGCGGTGGTCTCGCTGGTGAGGAAGTAGGCGCCCGCCGTCCAGCGGAACTTCCTGGTCTCGCCCTCCATGCGCAGCTCCTGGGTGAGCCACTCGGTGTCGGACTGGCTGATGAACAGGTTGTCAGGCGCCGGGCCGACGTTGGGCTTCAGGGAGCGGCGACGCTGGTTCCTGGAGTAGGAGGTCACCGAGGTGATCAGGCCGTAGTCGGTATCCCAGGTGAGCTTGCCGCTGAAGCTGTAGGCCTTGACCTTGTCCTGGTCCTGGGTGGCGAAGGGGCTCTTGAAGTCGCGGCCTTCCGTACCATCGGGCTCGAAATAGCCGTAGAAGTCACCGAACGCGTTGGGCCGCACGCCATCGAAGTCGAGATCGATGGCCGAGTTCACGCAGTTGCCGGTGTTCACCGAAATCTGTTCGCAGGGGTTGGCCGGGTTCAGCACGTCACGCGCGAAGGCGGTGTTGACGACGTTGTCCTCGACACCATCGTTGTCGGTGTCATCCACGTAGGCCACCGTGGCCTGGTGCTGGAAGGGCTCGGAGCCGGGCTCGGAGTAGGCATAGGAGCCCTTGACCAGGAAGGCGACATCCTCGTTCGGTTCGAACAACAGCTGGCCACGCAGGGACATGATGTCAGCCACCCAGAAATCGTCGGCGGTTTCGGGGTTGGTGGTCAGCGGCCCGCGACCCTGGCCAGCCAGGAAGCCCGGAGTGGGCGGCAGGTCAGCCGGCGTGAAGGTATTGTTGAGCACGGCATCATGGCTGTTGTGAAAGCCGGAGATGCGTGCCGAAATCGTCTCGGTCAGCGGGCCACTCACGGCACCTTCGAGACGCACGTCGTCGAAGCGCCCGTAGGTCGCGTCGGCGTAGGCCTCGAACTCCCGCGTCGGGCGCTTGGAGATGAAGCTGACCAGGCCACCGGTGGCATTGCGGCCGAACAGGGTGCCCTGCGGGCCTTTCAGGATCTCAACGCGCTCCATGTCGTAAACAGCGAACATCTGCGACTGCGAAGCGAGCTGGTACACCTCGTCCACGTACACGGCATTCGGGGCCTCGGCAAGGTCGCCGAAGTCGTTCTGCACGGAACCGCGGATCGTGAACTGCTGGCTGTTGTTGCCGGACGTGGACGACGAATAGACGCCAGGGGCGAAGGCCACGATGTCGGTGCTGTTGGTAAAGCCGAAGGCCTTGATCTGCTCCCCGGTGAGGGCGGTGACGGCGATGCCGACGTCCTGGATGGACTCCTCGCGCTTCTGCGCAGTGACAATGACTTCCTCGAGCATGCCGGCCTGGGCGTATACAGGCCGGGGCAGCGCCGCGGCGAGCAGCACGGGGGCGAGGGCAAGGGCAGCGAGGCGCCAGGGCGCAGCGCCAGTACGGACGGATGGACGAGCGGACATCGGCGTTACCTCTGTTGCGGGTGGCAAGGGAACCAACGCTCATCCAGTGAGCCGTAAACACTTACTTTATATGTTTAGCATTTTGTCGATATTTAGCAATAGGCGCATATGCACCGCTTTCAGTCATCGCCGCCTTTGCATTGGGAACTGCAGCATCCCGCATGCACCGCGCCTGTGCCGGACGATGGCGAACACCCGCCGGAAGACGTGGCTTCCGCGCCCCGCAAGCCTGCCGAACATGATTCATTTATCGCGGCAGACTCAACGGCGAGGTATCAGCCGGCGCGATCGATGATGGCCCATCAGGCGATTTGCGCGCGCAGGGCATCGGCCCGCGCCTGCGCCTGGCGAATGACGGCCGCTTCGTCCACCGTCAGCAGAACGCGGTCGCGCACCACGATGGCGCCATCGACGATCACCGTGTGCACATCGGCGGCGCAAGCCGAATACACCAGCGCCGCCAGCGGATCGTGAAGCGGGCGCATGTGGCTGGAGAAGGTATCCACCAGGATGATGTCGGCCGCCATGCCGGGCGCCAGGCGACCGATGCGCTCGCCCATCCCGCAAGCCGCGGCGCCGCCGGCGGTAGCCATGGCGAACACGTCGGCGGCGGTCATGACGCCAGCCTCTCGCCGCGACACCTTCTGCAGCAGCGCGGCGTTCTTCATCACCTCGAACATGTCCTGGGTGTTGTTGCAGGCAGGACCGTCGCAGGCCAGGCCCAGCGTCACGCCGGCGGCCCGCAACTCCGGCACGGGCGCCACACCGGAGGCGAGGATCATGTTGGAGGTGGGATCGTGGATCACCGGCGAGCCGTGTTCGGCGATGAGTTCGATGTCCTCGGCATCCAGATGCACACAGTGGTTGAGCATGATCTGCGGCCCCAGGGCACCGACCGAGGCGAGAAAGCCGACATTGCTCTTGCCGCTGCGGGCCCGCACCAGTTCGTTGTACTCGGGCGTTTCGGCGGTGTGCAGGTGCACGGGCACGCCGGCGCTGCGGGAGTAATCCACGGTATCGGCCCAGTAGGACTCGCTTGCCGACCAGGGCACCAGCGGCCCCACCCCCACATGCACGCGCGGATCCTGCTGCCAGGTGCTGACCAGGTCGCGGCTGCGCCGGGAGATGTCCACGGTACTCTCGATGAAACCCGGGGCGAACTCGTCATCGTTGGAGCAGCGGAAGAACAGGCCGCGGATCCCGGTGGCGGCCAGGGCCTGCGTGGCCAGTTCGTCAACGCCGTCACCGTAGCGGGTACTGAAGAACACCTCGCACACGGTGGTGTTGCCCGCGCGCAGGTTCTCGATGGCGCCCAGCGTCACCGCCAGCGCGTAGTCCTCCGGGGTCATGCAGTTCATGAACGGCAGCTGGGATTGCGACAGCCATTGCAGCAGGCTGGCGTCGGTGCCGAGCGAGCGGCCCAGCGTCATGCACAGGTGCGTGTGCGCGTTGACGAAGCCGGGCACCACCAGTTGGCCGGCGGCATCGATGACGGTTGCCTCGGGCATGCTGCGCGCGGGCGAGCCACTGCCGAGTTCAGTGATGACGCCGTGCTCGACCAGCACGTAGCCGTTGTCGATGACGCCGCCATCGGCGCCGCCGGGCAGGATGGTCCCGCCGGTAATCAACAGTGATTCAGCCATGCCCTTGCCCTCTTAAAGTGATGCCCGGCGCCGCGCACCCGGGGATGCCGACCGGTCGGTGAACGGCCGGCATTATGCTCATGAAGGCCACGACCGAAGCAACTCGCGCGGCGGCATTGCAAGCGCGTGGCGCTGGCTTTACCGTCGTGATCCGCCCCGGCTGCATGAGCGCGCATGGATTCACAGAACACCCTGGTGCTGGATGATTTCCGCCTTGGTGATGGCCGTGCCACCATCGGCACACGCTGGGCCATGTTCAGCGACCGCGTCATGGGCGGGCTGTCCACGGGCACGCTCGGCTTCCCGGGGGAACCGTCCCGGCTGGCGCTGGAAGGGCAGGTCAGCCTGGAGAACAACGGCGGCTTCATCCAGGCGCGGCTGCTGCTGGCCGCCGATGGGCAGCGCTTCGATGCGAGTGCCTACCACAGCATCCTGCTGCGTGTGCGTGGCCGACCCGGGCCCTGGTTCGTGAACCTGAAAACCGACCAGCTCACCCGGCCATGGCAGTCCTGGGGTACGCCGCTGGCCCTGAGCCCCGAATGGACCGAACACCGGCTGCCCTTCAGCGCCTTTGAAGGGCGGCGCACGGAACTGACGCTGGACCCCGCCCGGCTGACCTCCATCGGCCTCATCGCCTTCGGCGAGGCCGGCCATGCAAAGGTGGAGCTGGCGTACATGGCGCTGCAGGGCGGTGCCTGAGCACCAGGTACGCCCGCCGCATCAGCCCGCCGCCGGCAGGCCCTCGAGATAGCTGACCGCGTTGGCCAGCGGCTCCACGTCGCCGAACTTGGCATCGATGTCGAACAGGTTCCACTCCACCACGCCGGGCACGCGATCCCCCACGGCCTCGCGCACGACGATGGGCCGGAAGCCCTCGGCAATGGCATCCTCAGTGGAATGGCGCACGCAGCCGGCCATGGTCACGCCGGTGATGATCAGCGTGTCCACCTGCTGGGCTTTCAGGTAGCTCGACAGGTAGGTGCCGTGGAAGGCGCTCGCGCGTTTCTTGCAGATCACCTGCTCACCGTCGCGGGGCGCCAGGCGCTCGTCGATCTGTGCCGCCTCGGATCCCTCAAGCAGGGTTTCCACCGGGATCTTCAGATGCCACAGGCCGGTATCGGAATGCGGCCCGGCGGGATCCTGGTAGGCCGTGGTGGTGAACACCACCGGGATCCCCTTGGCACGGGCGGCGGCCAGCAGCGCCTGGTTGGCCGGGATGATCTCGTCCATGTTGTCGCAGGTGAAGGCATAGCCCGGGCGCGTCCAGGCGTTGGCGAGGTCGATGATCAACAGGGCCGGGCGCTGACCATAGCCGATGCGGCGCTGGAAGCCGCGGCCGGCGTAGAACTGCGAGTCCGCGGCAAACACCGTTTCCAGTGCTGCCTTTACCTCGGGGGATGTGGTCGCCATTGCTTGCTCCTGTGCTGTTGGGTGAAACGAGCGCTCACGCTAACGCCCGGCTACTTGCATTTCCAATATCAATTCTGCTCTGATTGATACCATATGAGCATGGATTTGCGCCATTTCGCCGCCTTTGTCGCCGTTGCCGAGGCGTTGCACTTCCGCCGTGCGGCCGAGCGCCTGCACCTGGCCCAGCCGGCCCTGAGCAGAACCATCCGCCAGCTTGAAGACCACGTCGGCGCGCCCCTGCTGGAGCGCTCCACCCGCAGCGTCGCGCTCACCCGCGCCGGGGCCGCCCTGCTGCCCGAGGCCCGCGCCGCACTGGCCAGCGCCGAGCGTGCGCTGGCCAGCGCCCGGGCCGCCGCCACCGGCACCAGCGAACCGCTGCACATCACCTACATGGATTTCGCCATCAACGGCGCGCTGCCCGGCCTGCTGGCGCAGCTGCGCCAGGCCCACCCGGCCCTGCAGGTGACCCTGCGTCACCTGTGGACGGAAGCCCAGCGCCAGGCGCTGCGCCAGCGCGAGGTGGATCTCGGCTTCCTCGTCGGCCCCTTCGAGGCACAGGACATCAGCACGCTGGTCGTGCAGCGCGAACGCCTGTGCGTGGTCCTGCCCGAAGGTCATCGGCTGGCGCGGCGGCGACGCATCGCCATCGCCGACCTGCGCGACGAACCACTGGTGCTGGGCAACCGCGAAGCCTGGGCACCGTTCCGGCAGGTGCTGGACCACCTGTGCCAGCAGGCCGGCTTTGCGCCACTGGTGGTGCAGGAGGCCTTCAACAGCGATGGCATCTTCGGCCTGGTGGCCGCCGGCCTGGGCCTGACGGTCTACGTGGATGGCGGAATCGGGCACCGCCGCGAAGGCACCATCGCCCGGCCCCTGTGGCCCCGCTCGGCAAGCGTGGAAACGGTGGCGGCCTGGCACGAGCACAACCGCTCGCCGGCACTGGCACACTTCCTCGACATCCTGCGCAGCCACGCCGGCACCGCGGCGCGATAGCCGCGCAGGGCACGGCCCCGACAGCGCGGCAACTGCGGCATCGCCCAGTCCACACGTGGGCCCTGCCACGGGCGATTGAGTTCGCGGCTTCGGGGCGGCATTGCCCGCGTCGTGCTTGTCGGCCCGCGGCCTCGGCGGTGATGGTGCGGGCCTGGCGGGTGGGGCGCGAAGACATGGAT
>CAYGQN010000211.1:0-7564 GCA_964351795.1 uncultured Gammaproteobacteria bacterium | reverse complement strand
TCGCAGGCCAGGCCGTCACCGGGTAGTGCAACTCGGTGACCGCCTCGTCCGCGCTGATCCATTGTGCCAGCGGGGCCGGCACCAGCGCCGCCACGCGTGCCTTCTCGACGGCAAGATCGATGGCCGGGTCGTCCTCGTTCTTCAGCATCCGCTGCCAGGAGGTGCGATCCGACAGGTGGGCCTTCAGCGCCACCTCCAGTTCACCGGCCAGGGCCCGCCACGGCAGCCTCGCCAGCACGATGGCGCGCGAGGCGCCCTGGTCGATCCAGCGGGCCAGGGTATTGTCGGCGCGCGTCACGCCCACCTTCAGGCCGCCGGATACGGCCAGGTAGACCACGTGCTCGCGATTGTGATGGGCCTGCTCCCAGGCCGGATCCCGGCCCCGGCCGAGGTGTGCCTCGCACAGTTCCGGGCGCACGATGCAGGGCGCGTTGGCCGGGTCCGACTGGAAGTGCGGGTAGCAGTAGCCCTCGCCATAGGCCTTGGGGATGCGCTTGTCGCAGACCCGGCAGAAGATGCCGCCGGTATGCGCCAGCCGCAGCGATTGCCCGACCAGGGCATTGAAGTCGAGCCGGCCGTCACGATCACGGTAGCCGACCGGCTCGCCTGGCAGGGTATCCAGCTTGCGCAGCTTCCAGGTGTGCTGCACGGGCCGGGGGCTCAGCGGGCCTTGAACGCGCGCACCGCTTCGTTGAACTGCTCGCCCAGGCCCTTCATCACGTCCACCGTGCTGTTGTAGGCGCCGAGCAGGACGGCCCGCTGCTCCGGGGTGACCGTGTCGCCCAGCGCCCGTTCGGCCTCGCCGAGGCAGGACATGTACTCCTCGCCGTCGGCAAGATAGGCCTTGAGCTTCTTCTGTGCCGCCACGAGGTCGGCCTCGGAGGCGGTGTTGCCGTCCGGGATGGTGGGCATGGGGCTCGGCGCGCGGCAGTCCGGCGCCAGGATGGACAGCGACTGGGCCCCGGCGGTGGTGCTGGCGGTGAACAGCAGGGCGATGCTCAGAGTGCGGATTGTGGTCACGGGGTTCCCCTTTGTGCTTTTTCAGCTGGTGCCGGCCGATGGCCGTTCGTGTGCCTGTCAGCGTGCCCGGGTCGGGCCGCTGCCTCCCGCCGGCGAGTTTACCTGCTGCCGGCCGGTCCGTGCCATGCACCGGGCTCACGCCGTGAGCCTGCCGGTGCGTTAGCATGCCTGCCCATGCTGCACGTGTACCAGAGCAACCGGGTCGAGATACTGGCGCAACGACTGTCGTCGTTATGCAGTGAACAGCCGCTGAATGCCCTGGCGCCGGAAACGGTGGTCGTGCCCAATGTCGGCGTCGGGCGCTGGCTCAAGCTGCGACTGGCGGACGCGGCCGGCATCTGTGCCAACGTGCAGTGCCAGCTGCCCGGCGCCCATGCCTGGTCGCTGTTCCGTCGCCTGTTCGATGATCTGCCCGAGCACTCCCCGTTCGATCGCGGTGTGCTCGCCTGGCGCCTGCTGGCCATCCTGTCGCGCGGGCCCACCGGTTTCGCCGAGCCGGACCACTACCTCGCCGCCGCCGACCCGGGCATGCGGTTCGAATTCGCCGTTCGCCTGGCCGAGCTGTTCGACCAGTACCTGGTATACCGGCCGGACTGGGTCCGCGACTGGGAGGCTGGCGAGGTCGAGGCGCAGGACTGGCAGGGCCGGCTCTGGCGCGAGCTGGCCGGCGCGGCGCCGGACATGCACTGGGTGCGACTGCTCGAGCGCACGGCCACCGCGCTGGCGGGTGCTGATGCCGGCGCGCGGCTGCCGGCGCGCAGCATCGTGTTCGGGGTGGCGGCGCTGTCGCCCACCTACCTGCAACTGCTGGCCGCGGTCGCCCGGGTCAGCGACGTGCACCTGTTCGCGCCCAACCCCTGTGCCGAGTTCTGGGCGGACATCATCGCCGAGCGCGACCTCGGCCGCGTGGCCCTGCTGGGCGAGGAAACCGGGCATTACGACACTGGCAACCCCCTGCTGTCCTCGCTGGGCAAGCAGGGCCGGGAGTTCTTCGGCATGCTCGCGGCGCTGGAGGGCGAGAGCCACGAGCTGTTCCAGGCCCCGCCCACCGATACCACGCTCGGGCGCCTGCAGGGTGAGATCCTGGCCCTGGCCGCACCCGGCAGCCTTGCCGGTGCGCCGGCCGCTGACGATGCAAGCATTGCGCTGCATGCCTGCCACAGCCCGCTGCGTGAGCTCGAGGTCCTGCAGGACGCGCTGCTGGACCTGTTCCAGTCGCGCCCCGGGCTCACGCCCGGTGATGTGCTGGTGATGTCTCCCGACATCGGCGCCCATGCACCGCTGGTCGAGGCGGTGTTCGGCGAGGCACCGGCGCGCCGGCGCATCCCCTGCACGGTGCTGGATGCCGGCAGCGTCGAGGCCGGCGGCGTGGCGGTCACCTTCGAACAGCTGCTCGCCACCGCGGCCGGGCGCATGAGCGCAACGGCGGTACTGGAACTGCTCGAATGCGCGGCCCTGCGGCGGCGCTTCGGCCTGGCTGCGGAGGATGTCGGCCGGATCCGCAGCTGGGTGAGCGACACCGGCATCCGCTGGGGCCTGGATGCCGCGCACCGGGCCGGTTTCGGGCTGCCCCCGGAATCGGCCAACAGCTGGCGGGCGGGCCTGGATGCGATGCTGCTCGGCCAGGCCACGGGGCCGCTGCCGGACCCGTTTGCCGGCATCCTGGCGTATCCGCACATCGAGGGCGACGGCACCCGGGTCCTCGGTGCACTGTCGCGCCTGCTGGAAACGCTTGCGCGCCTGGGTCGCCAACTGGCCGAGCCGGCCGCGCCGGCGCGCTGGGCGGCGCTGCTGCTGGACCTGCTGGCGCGCTGCTTCGAGCCCGCCCTGGAGGAGGAGGCCGAGCTGGCGGCCGTGCGCGAGGCCGTCAACGGGGTGGCCGACGAGGCCGCGCTGGCCGGGTTCGAAGCGGCGGTGCCCATCAAGGTGTTCATGGCCGGGGTCAGCGAGCGCCTGGCACAGACTGGATCGGGGGCGGGGTTTCCTGCCGGCGCGGTCAGCTTCTGCTCGATGGTGCCGCTGCGCAGCGTGCCGTTCCGGGTCATCTGTCTCATCGGCATGAACGACGACGCCTTCCCCCGGCGGCAACCGCAGTCCGGCTTCGATCGCATGCAGCGCGAGCCCCGCACCGGTGATCGCTCCCGCCGCGAGGACGACCGCTACCTGTTCCTCGAGGCTTTGCTGTCGGCCCGCGAAACGCTCTACATCAGCTGGGTCGGCCAGCATATCCGCACCGGGGAGGAGCGCCCGCCGTCGGTGCTGGTCAGCGAACTCATGGATTACCTGGGGCGCATGAACGGGGCGGCGCCGCCGGTCCGGCGGCATCCCCTGCAGCCGTTCAGCCGTCGCTATTTCAGTGGCGAGGCGGGCCTGTTCAGCCATCGCGAAGACCTGTGCGCGGCGCTGCGCTCGCGCGCCGGCGGGGCCCGTGAGCCGGTCGCGCTGGCACCGTTGTCACAGCCTCTGCCAACGGCAACGGGCAGCGCCGACACCGGGCTGACATTGCCGGCATTGCAGGCCTTCCTGCGCAATCCGAGCCGCGCCTTTGTGCAAGCCATGGGCATACGCCTGCCCGGCGAGGAGCCGCCGCTGGCGGACTACGAGCCCTTCCTGCTGGACGGGCTCGAGCGCTGGAGCGTGGGCGATACCCTCCTTGAGGCCATGCAGGCCGGCGAAGCCCTGCCGGCCATCAGCGAGCGCCTGCGCGCATCCGGGCGTCTGCCGCATGGCCTGGCCGGGCAACTGCAGCTCGAGCAGCTGCAGCGCACGCAGGCGGGTGTGGTGGCCGCGCTGGATGCACGCTCGCCCGGCGAGCCGCTGCCGCCGCTGGCGTTCCGGCTGGCGCTCGACGGGCTGGTGCTCGGCGGCGAACTGGCGCCGCTGCGCCGCTCCGGGCTGGCGCTGGCACGGGCCGGCAAGCGGCTTGGCGGCCGCGCGCTGTTGCCGGCCTGGGCAGCGCACCTGGTGCTCAACGCGCTGGCGCCCGCCGGGGTGGACCCGCGCACGACCATCGTCGGCGTCGAGGAGCAGGCCGGCTTCATCCCGTTGCCCCCCGACGAGGCACTGGCGCAGCTGAACCAGCTGGCCCGGCTGTACATGGCGGCACAGCGTCAGCCGCTGCCCCTGTTCCCGGCGACCACACTCGTCTTCGCCCGCGCGATGGCCAAAACCGGCGACGTGGCCGCTGCGCTGGAGGCGGCCACCGCCGAGTGGCAGGGCAACGAGCACGTGCCCGGCGAGGGCAGCGATCCCTGGGTGCGCTACCTGTACCGCGACAGCCTGCCACTGGATGCCCGCTTCCAGTCCCTGGCCGAGCGCTGCTGCCTGTCGTTGCTGGACGCGCTGGCGCCCTGATCCGATGGCCGCACCCACCCGCACCGCCACCGGAATGGACATCGTGCTCGGCGCACGCCTCGATGGCGTCTGCCTGGTGGAGGCCAGTGCCGGCACTGGCAAGACCTGGACCATTGCCGGACTGTACCTGCGCCTGGTCATCGAGCGGGGTCTGCGGCCCGAGCAGATCCTGGTGGTCAGCTTCACCGACGCCGCCACGGCCGAACTGCGCGGGCGCATCCGTGCCGTGCTGGCCGCCGCGCTGGCGGCTTTCGAAGCCGGTGAAGCAAACGATCCGCTGCTGGCCGCGTTGCTGTCGGCAAGCACGGACCACGAGGCGGCGCGCACGCGCCTGCGGCATGCGCTGCAGGGCTTCGACCTTGCCGCCATCCAGACCATTCACGGCTTCTGCGCCCGCGTCCTCGCCGAGAGCGCCTTCGAGGCGGCCCTGCCCTTCGAGACCGAGCTGCTTCCCGACCAGGGCCTGGTGGTCGCCGACGTGGCCGCCGATTTCTGGCGCCGCGAACTGGCCGCCATGCCGGGGCTGCTCGTGCGCCTGCTGCTGCTGAAGCGGTTGGCGCCGGCCAGCCTGCAGGCGCGGCTCGGCCGCTACCTCGCGCAATCCGGAACGCTCGTGGACCGGCCGCCGGATGTCGATGTCGAGGAACTCGCTGCGCAGATCGAGCGCGTGTTCGCGGCCCTGAACGCGGCATGGCAACGTGAATCGGCCGAGCTTCACAGCGTCCTGGCGACGCATTCCGGTCTCGCCCACAAGAGCTACACCCGGCCCAACGTTGCCCGCTGGGTGGCACGCCTGGATGCGCTGCTGGCGAGCGGCGATGTGTTGTCGGTGCTCACCGGCGAGCGGAAGCTGGCCGAGCGCTTCAGCACCGCCGGTATCGACGCGGCGCGCAAGCCCGGCGCCGGCATTCCGGAGTTCGCGGTGCCGGCACGGATGAGCGAGCTGCTGGCGCTGGCACCGGCGCTGGCGGCGGCACTGGCGCAGTTCGAGGCGCGGTTCCTCGCCTTTGCCCGTGAAACGCTGCCGGCCCGCAAGCGCGAGCAGCGTGTGCACGGCTACGAGGATCTCCTGCTCGGCCTGCACGATGCCCTGGCCGGCCGGGACGGCCGGCGGCTGGCCGCGCTGCTGCGCCAGCGCTTCCCCGCCGCCCTGATCGACGAGTTCCAGGATACCGACCCGGTCCAGTACGGCATCTTCAGTCACATCTACGCCGAGGCCGGTACCTGGTTCATGGTCGGTGACCCGAAGCAGGCCATCTACAGCTTCCGCGGCGCCGACGTGTTCGCCTACCTGCGGGGTCGCGAGGCCGCCGCCGAAGCCTGGTCCCTGGGGCAGAACTGGCGTTCCGTACCGCCGCTCATCGAGGCGCTGAACGCCTGCTACGGACGGCTGGCGGCACCGTTCATGCTCGATGCCATCGATTACACGGCCGTCACCGCGGCACCCCGGGATGATCGCCCGCCGCTGCGCCTGGGCACGGAAGCGCCGGTGCCGCTGGTGTTCTGGTTCCTGGCCAGGGACGGCGCGCCCGATGCCGCCCTGATGAGCAAGGGCCGCGCCAGCGAGGCGGTGGCCGCGGCCACCGCCGAGGAAATCGCGCGCCTGCTGCATGCCGGCGAGCAGGGCGAGGCCGGCATCGGGGACCGGGCCCTGGAGGGCGGCGATATCGCCGTGCTGGTGCGGACCAACCGACAGGGTGCCTGCATGCGCGCCGCCCTGGAGCGCCTGGGCATACCGGTGGTGGAACTGGGCAAGCAGAATGTGTTCGATTCGCGCGAGGCCGACGAACTGGAATTGCTGCTGCATGCACTGCTGCTGCCCGGCCACGGCGGGCGTCTGCGGGCCGCGCTCGGCACCGCCATGCTCGGCTGCTCACTGGCCGAGATCGCCGCGCTGGCCGCGGACGACGGGGCCTGGCAGGCATGGATTGAGCGCTTCGCGGCGCTGCACGACACCTGGCAGCAGTCCGGCCCGCTGTCGATGTTCGAGCAGCTGGCGCGCACCAACGGCGTGTACGACCGGCTGCTGGGCCTGGCCGATGGCGAACGGCGCCTGACCAACCTGCGTCATCTGCTGGAACTGCTGCAGGCGGCGGCGCGCGAGGGCGGTTTCGGCCTGGAGCGCCAGTGGCAATGGTTCCGGCGCCGCCGTGCCGGCGAGGATCGCGACACCGAAACCGAGCAGTTGCGCCTGGAGAGCGACGAGCGCCTGGTGCAGATTGTCACCGTCCATCGCGCCAAGGGCCTGCAGTACCCCATCGTGTTCTGCCCCTTCCTGTGGGACGGGACACCGGGCGCTGATCGGGGTGAACCGTTCATCTGGCACGATCCGGCCCGCGATCTCGCCCCGGTCCTGGATCTTGGCAGCGAACAGCGCGGCCGTGCCCATGCCGCCCGGCTGGCCGAAACCCGGGCCGAGGGCCTGCGTCTGGCCTACGTGGCGCTCACACGCGCCGTGTATCGCTGTTACCTGGTGTGGGGCGGCATCAGCCAGGCCGAGCACTCGCCGCTGGCGTGGCTGCTGCACGGGCCGGCGGAAGCGGACGCCGTGCCGGAGCCGGCCGCATTCGCCGGCCAGGTGAAGGACCTTGACGATACCGCCCGGCGGGCAGTGCTGGATGCGCTTGCCGAGGCCGTCCCCGGCGCGGTGCAGGTCACCGCGCTGCCCTCGCCGGCGGCGCCGAAGCCGCTGCCCCCCGACCCGGGCATCGCGCTGGCGGCGCGCAGCTTTCGAGCGACCCTGCCGGTCCCTTGGCGCATGACCAGCTTTACCGCGCTCACCCGTCGTGCCGGCCACGGCAACGCGCTGGTGGAACTGCCTGATCATGACGCCGGGGTCATCGATGCAACCGATGCCGAGCCGGGCGGGCAGGGGATCTTCGCGTTTCCGCGCGGCGCCAATGCCGGCACCTGCCTGCACGCCATCCTCGAACATGCCGACTTCACCCGGCCGCAGTCCCTGTCCGGTCTCAGCGAGCGGGCCCTGCAGGCACACGGCATCGACACCGCCTGGGCCGGTCCGGTCAGTACGCACCTGGCCCGGGTGCTGGCCACGCCGCTGGATGGGTCCGGGCTGCGCCTGGCCGATATCGGCCATTCCCGGCGCCTGAACGAGATGGAATTCACCTTCCCGGTGTGCTCCCTCGCCCCGGAGCGACTGGCCGCCTGCCTGGGCCGCTTCGGTATCGAC
>CAYGQN010000210.1:0-7656 GCA_964351795.1 uncultured Gammaproteobacteria bacterium | reverse complement strand
ACGGGAGCCAGGACAGGCGCCGGAGCATTCGCGGCTGAAGCCGCTCCCACGGGAGCCAGGACAGGCGCCGGGGCATTCGCGGCTGAAGCCGCTCAGTCCGGCTCCAGCAGCCCGAGTCGCCGGTGCCAGTCCTCGATGGACTCCTCGGGATAGCGCTGGAATTGCCGGTCTTCCGGGCCGGCGTTCAGCGGCACCCAGTCCGGCTTGAATTCCAGCATCAGGTGGGTGCGCTCCGGCGGCGTCGGCAGGGGGGTATCGATGGCGCCGGCGAACGGATGCACCATCTCCGGCCAGCGCGGGTCCCATACCCACAGGGCCGAGCCGCACAGGCCGCAGAACTTGCGTTCGGCGGGGCTGCGCCCGGGCTGCGCGTCCTCGGGGTTTTGGATCATGGCGCTGAAGCTGCGCAGGTGCGCCTGGCCTTCCACTTCCAGCGAAGCCGTGTCGCCCTTCAGGTTGATGCTGTAGCCACCGCTGCCGGCCTGCTTGCGGCACAGCGTGCAATAACACAGGTTGAACGGGTAGGGCTCGCGCGAGTGCACCCGGAAATGGACCGCGCCGCAGGCGCAGGAGCCGGCAAGCATCATTCTCCGGCCCTGCCCCGGCACCTGCCGGACACCGCTGCACCCGGGTACGCGAGTGCAGTTCGCTTGCAAATGATAATCATTCTCATTATTGTGGGCCGCATTGATGCTTCCCGACCCTGGCAGACATACCCGGAGGGCTCCATGCACGAACCGACCCCCACCGCCGCCGCACCGGTAACGGTTGTAGCGGACAACGGCCTCGACAAGCTGTTCGCCAACCTGCTCATGCTCATGTCCCAGTACACCCTGAAACCCTGCCCGCATGTGGTCAGCGCCATCGTCGACCACATGGCCCGCATGTACAACCATCCGCACATCGATCTCGTCCCGGCACAGAAGGAGGCCCTGTCCCGCCTGGCCCGGCTGTGGACCTCGCGGCTGCCGCTGATGGACGCCTCGCGGCTGCACTGATCCGCCCCGGTCGGCGCGCCCCGACCGCGACCGGCACTGCGCAGGCGCGGCCGCCCGGCTCCGGGTGGCCGCACCGCCGGCATGGCGTCGCTCAGCCGGCGAGCACCGCTTCGAAGCCCTCGAACTGCGGCGGCCCCAGGTACAGGTGCCGGGCCGAGCCCGCCCCGGCATGCGCCCGGCGAAATGCCTCCGACTGCGTCCAGGTCTGGAAGGCCGCCTCCGACTCCCACACGGTATGGGTCGCGTACAGGGTGTGATCCTCGTGTCCGGGCCCGCGCAACAGGTGAAAACCCGCAAAGCCGGGCACGCCCTCCAGCTGACTGTCGCGCTCGCGCCAGAGGGTCTCGAACGCCGCCTCCTCGCCGCGGCGGATGCGAAACCGGTTCATCGCAATGAACATGTTCCCTCTCCCGTGTCAGAAGATGCCGTCATGCTGGACGCCATCGACCAGCAGCGTGGCGCCGGAAATCCAGCTCGCCCGTGCCGAGCACAGGAATACCACCGCGGCGGCCACCTCCTCCGGCGTACCCATGCGGCCGAAGGGAATGCGCCCGAGCATGTGCTCGTACAGGGAAGGATCCGCGCTGTCGCGCTGCTGCTGCCACATGCCGCCGGGAAATTCGATGGAACCCGGTGCCACGCAGTTGACGCGGATCCCCTGCGGCGCCAGTGCCTTCGCCATGGTCTTGGAGTGCGCCACCAGCGCGGCCTTCACCGCCGTGTAGGCCGGCGGTGAGCCCGTCTCCAGTGCCGAAATCGAGGCGATATGCACAATGGCACCACCACCGCTGTCAGCCATCCAGGGCGTCACGGTGCGCGTGGCCCGCACGCTCGCCATGAGATCGATATCGATGCCGGCCTGCCAGCCGGCATCATCATCGCTCAGGCCGAAGCCGGAGGTGTTGTTCACCAGTACATCGCAACCGCCAATCGCGGCGCGCGCGGCGGTCAGGAACCGGAACAGCTGCTCGGGATCGCCGACGTCGCAGGCCTCGGCGAAGGCGGTGACACCCTCGCCTTCCAGCGCCGCCCGGGTGGCGTCCAGCGCTTCCTGGCCACGTGCGCAGATGGCCACGTCGGCCCCCTCGCCAGCGAATTCCAGCGCACAGGCCCGGCCGATGCCGCGACTGCCACCGGTGACGATGACCTTTCTGCCTTTCAAACCGAGATCCATGAACCATGCCCCTGGGTAAGTTTTTGAATGGTGGCCGGGGCCGGCTGCGCCCCGGGGACCCATCATTCTCGCATGGCCCGGGCGGGCCACGCGAAGCCGGCCGAAGGCCCGGGACACAGCCGCGCGCGGCACCGGCGCGCGGCCGGACAGGGGCTGAAGAAAACGGCCGCCGATGCCGCTATACCGGTCAGGGTCTGAACACATCCACGCTAAGGACGATGGCAAGAACTGGATCTCCGCCTGCCGGCTGGCAAATGGCGCCGGCAGTGCTGCCAGCCGCAGGCTTCGACGGCCGCTGCCGGGACAGGCAGGGCCGCGTCGGTGCCCGCCGACCGGACCGGCCGTTCGCAGCGGCGATGCCGGTTGCTGCAGCGCACAACATTGCACACCGGCGGGCCCATCACCCGGCCCGCCAGGCCGCCGGACCGACCCTGTACTTCGGCCCTGCACCGGCGAGGGCCTGCACAGGGATGAGACCCGGGCGCGATGTCCGCACGGACGGGTATGGCCAGGCGATGTCAGCCCCTGCCCGACCCGCGAGCGGAATGCTGCCGGGCGATTGGAAGGCAAATCACACACACAGACGCAGAACAGCCAAGGAATGAACAGAATCAAAATTCAGGCCTACCAGGTCCAACCGGGCATGTACGTGGCTGAACTCGACCGGCCCTGGCTCGACACCCCCTTCCACTTCCAGGGCTTTCGCATCACCAGCGGTGCCCAGGTGCGCGAACTCAGGGAACATTGCGACTACGTCTGGATCGATACCGACAAGGGCATTGGCCTGCGCCGGCGCCCGGTCGATGATGCGCCGCCACCGCCCCGGGGCATCAAGCCGGCGCCGCTGCCGCCACGGCAGGTAGTCTACGAGAAGGAAACCGAGGTCGAAGAGGAGTTCGGCGCGGCCAATGAAATCCATGCCGAACTCAAGCTCGCCGTGGGCAACTTCATGGACGGCGTCAAGGCCGGTGACAAGATCGGTATCGGCACGATCAGCACCGTCGTCTCCCGGATGCGCGATTCAATGCTGCGCAACCCGAACGCCTTCCTGTACCTGTCGCGCCTGAAGAGCAAGGACGCCTACAGCTACAGCCACTGCATCCAGTGCAGCGCCTTCGGCATCGCCTTCGGGCGGGAACTCGGCCTGCCGCCCGAGCAGATCCACGACCTCGCCATGGGCGCGCTGATGCTCGACGTGGGCAAACTCAAGCTGCCCGACCGCCTGCTGCTGCGCGCCGGTCCGCTGACCGACGAGGAAATGAGCGTGGTGCGCATGCACGTGGGCTTCAGCCTGGCAGTGCTGGAGAACATACCCCGCATGTCACCGCGATCGGTGGACATGGTGGCCACCCATCACGAGCGCTTCGATGGCAGCGGCTATCCCTCGGGCCTGGCCGGCGGGGAGATCCCCCTGTTCGGCCGCATGGCGGGCATCATCGATTTCTTCGTTGCTGTCACCAATGAACGTCCCTATGCACCGTCTCTGTCGCCGCACGCGGCCATCATCC
The DNA here is from genome assembly GCA_964351795.1 of uncultured Gammaproteobacteria bacterium. Taxonomy (GTDB): domain Bacteria; phylum Pseudomonadota; class Gammaproteobacteria; order JADZEE01; family JADZEE01; genus CAYGQN01. Next base: position 3,976 of record CAYGQN010000210.1, on the reverse strand, counting down.
GGCTCTATGATTTCCGCAACAACCAGTTCCAGAGCGAGTTGCTGGAGCGCTTCATCAAGACCGTCGGCGCCTACCCGGTGGGCACGCTGGTGGAGCTGTCCAACGGTGAAGTGGGGATCGTGATCGCCCAGAACGATGTGCGCCGCCTCCAGCCGCGGGTGATCATCATTCTCGACCGCAAGAAGAAGCCCATCGGCCTGTCACCGGTACGTGACCTGATGGTGGAGGCCGCCGACGAGGCCGGCAACGAGCTGACCATCACCAGAGCCCTGCCCGCGGGCAGCTTCGGCATTGACCCGACCGAGTTCTACCTCTGAATGGGTGCGCCCCTGGCAATGCCGACCGCCGGCCTGGCCGACGCCGATCCGCTCACCGGCCTGCTGCATCGCCAGGCCTTTCTGACGGAGCTGGAACGGCGGCTGTCCGGGGGGGTGAGCCTGAGCGAGCTGACGGCCGTGGTGATCGTCAAGGTACGGCACCTGGCGGACATCAACCGCGAGCTCGGCTTCGCCGCGGCCGACGAGGTGCTGCGGCTCAGCGCCGAGCGCCTCTGCGCCTGCCTGCGCCCGGGGGATATCGTCGCCCGCCTGGGCAGTGGCAGCTTTGCCCTGCTGCTGCCCGGCCTGTCCACCGCCGCGCAGCCGCTGCTTGCCATCGCCAAGATCCAGCAGGCTTTCGAAGCGTCAATCGGGCCCGCGGAGCACGACCTGCGGGTGCGCCTGAGCTTCGGAGTGAGCATCTGCCCGCTGGATACCATGGACGCCGAGCAGCTGGTCCGCTGCGCCAGCGAGGCGCTGGCGCACGCCATCGCGCGCCGCCTGCCAAGCGCACTGTACAGCGATTGCGATCCGGCCCGCACCGCACTCATGCTCGGCATGGAGCGGGAACTCGAGGAGGCCATCCGCACCAGCGCGCTGCGTGCCGTGTTCCAGCCGGTCATCGATATCGACGCCGAACGCTTCGTCTCGGTGGAGCTGCTGGCCCGCTGGCATTCGCCCAGGTTCGGCAACGTCAGCCCCGATGTGTTCATCCAGCTCGCCGAGCGCTGCCATCTCATCGGCGGCCTGACCGCCTGGAGCCTGAACAACGGCCTGCGCGAAGCCCGCGAGACCGCGGCCCTGGCCAGCCGGGTATCCGTTGCCGTGAACCTCTCGCCGGGCGTCATCCTCGACCCGAACTTCACCCACATGCTGCATGGGGCCATGGAACTGTGGGAGATGCCGCCGGAGCGCCTGTGCCTGGAAATCACCGAGACCGCCATGGTCGAGGAGCCGGACAAGTGCCTGGCCGTGCTGAGCCAGCTGCGCGAGGAAGGCATGAGCATTGCCATCGACGATTTCGGCACCGGCTACTCCTCGCTGGAATACCTGAAGCGCTTCCCGGCGACGCTGCTGAAAATCGACAAGTCCTTCGTCATCAACATGCGCAATGACAAATCCGACCGGCGCATCGTGCAATCGGTCATCGACCTCGCGCACAACCTCGATATCGCGGTGGTGGCCGAGGGCGTCGAGGACGAGGAGACCCTGGATGCCCTGACGCTGATGGGCTGTGAGCGCGCCCAGGGCTACTTCATCGCCAGGCCCATGCCGGCCACGGACCTGGACGCCTGGCTGGCGGACTCACCCTGGCTGGTGGCAGGCGACTGAGGCGCGCCTCAGCGGCGCGCGAATCGCTGCAGGTCCTCCAGCACGGCGGCGGCCGCCGGATAGCGATCCAGCGGCTCGCGGGCGATCAACCTGTCCACCATGGGCTGCAGCGGTGCCAGTGGCTGCGGCAGCGGTGGCGGTGTGGAGTTCAGGTGCGACATGACGATGCCCGTCAGTGAGTCCGCGTTGAACGGCTTTGTGCCCGTGAGCATCTCGTAGAAGATCACCCCCGCGCTGTACAGGTCGGAACGATGCGTTGCCGGTTCGCCGCGCACCTGCTCCGGGCTCATGTAGAACGGCGTGCCCATGATGGCACCCATCGCCGTCAGGTGGGCCTCGGTATCGGTGCGTCGGGCAATGCCGAAGTCGGCGATGACCAGCTCGCCACTGGCGCGGAACATGAGGTTCGCCGGCTTCAGGTCACGATGCACGATGCCGGCGTCATGCACCGCTTCCAGGCCCCTGGCGATCTGCAGCAGGTAACGCATGGCCTGCTTGTACTGCATGCCCTTCTCGATCTGCTGCTTGAGGTCGCCGCGACTGAAGAACTCCATGGCCATGTAGCCGTAGGCATTGGTGAAGCCCTGCTCGAAGATGCGCACGACATGCGGGCTGTCGATTTCCGCTACCAGCTTCGCTTCCAGAATAAAGCGCTGGACCGCCTCGTTGTCGTCGGCAAGGCTGCCATCGAGGATCTTCAGCACCACCGTCTGCTGGTCATGCAGGCGCTCGGCGAGGTAGACCCGCGACATGGCGCCCTGGCCGATCAGGCGCTTGAAGCTGTAGTCACCGGCGAGACCGTCGCGTTCACGGACCTCGCGCACCACCTCGGCATCGCTGCTGGCCTGGCCGGAATCGGTACTGTCGTCCCCGGCAGCGGCCGCCAGGGCGGCGCGGGCGCTGCCCAGCATCAGCTCCGGCGTCAGGTCGCGCTTGACCAGCACCTCGGCGGCGCCGGCGCTGGTGATCCTGCCCCGGGCCGACCAGCTTGCTGCCGGGCAGGCCCAGCGCGCCGGCGGGAATCCCGGCAGGGCGGAGAACTCCTGCAACCATTCCGTGGCGGTGCCGGTCTCACCGAGCTCATGGCCCAGCAGCAGCAACTGCACCGCGGACCAGTCGAAATCCGGACCCGGAATCCCGTCCTTCTCCGGATGATGCTCGGTGATGGTGGCCCCGGGGAAGCCTTCGGCCAGGTAGCGGCGATAGATTTGCGTGCCGCGCCTGGAGATGTCGATGATCAGAATCTGCATGCTGGATCGCCGCTCCGGCGCGGACCGTTGAAGCGCATTCCCTGCGCTGAATCGTTCACTGGGTTTACCTCGCCGCAGTCATTGACCGCGGTTGCCCACCGTATGGCGTGGCCGCCCGCTCCCATAGTCCCGCGTGAGCCCGCCCGGGCGCACTGGCAGGGCAGCGCCAGTGCGCCCCGCCGGGCCGTCTGAAGGGATATCGGCCGGAACATCAGCCGCTGAATCAGCCAGGGCATCCGGGCGTGCTGCCAGGGGCGCATGATCAGATTTCGTAGAACCACCGCGCGCCCTCCGGCAGCACAGTGGGGCCGAACAGGAAGCCGAGCACCCGCCTGGGGCGGGCGGTAGCCGGGTTGTCCACTGCGTGCTCGAGCATGGGCCGCATGACCAGTGCCGCACCGGCGGCAGCCGTGCAGGCCCGTGCTTCCCGTGTCTCGGCCGGCAGGCGATGGCTGCCGGGCCGCAGCAGCAGCGGCGCATCGCCCGGCCCGCAGGGGTCCACGAACAGCCGCAGCATCAGCATCTGCTCGAGCAGGTACTCCGGCGGCTGGACCTGGGCGATGCCCTGGCGCAGGTTCCAGCCACGCCAGCCCGGCCGTTCGAAGCGCGCCGCCAGCGGCACGAACACATCGCGGTGCGGCGCCATGCCGCAGCCACTGCCGGCAGGGTTGTGGAAAGCCCGGCACAGCACCGGACGGCTGGCCCGCGGCAGCAGCCGGCGCTTGAGCAGGCGCAGGCGGCAGACGTGGGCCAGCACCCGGCACCATTCGCGGTCGAGCATGCGGCGATCCCCGTCGGCCATCGACGCCCCGGCCCACTGGGCGTCAACGCTCGCCAGTTCCTCCGCCGACAGGAAGCCCTCCAGCAGGGCAAAACCGTCCTGCGCCAGGGCGGCGGCTTCCGACAGGCTCATCCCCGACAACCGGCGGCCGGCGCTGACACCCGCACAGGCCGGCAGACGCAAGGCCCGGCGCGCCGGGCTGGCACGGCAGACGATCGCGCGGGCGCCGCACGGTCACCGCTGACGACAGCCCGGCAGCCCGGTGCCCGGCCGTCACGCCGACGGCGGCCACCACG
>CAYGQN010000209.1:0-7688 GCA_964351795.1 uncultured Gammaproteobacteria bacterium | reverse complement strand
CGGCGCCTCGACCACGCTGGCGTGGCCGGGGGCCTGGTGCAATCGGTGGGTGTCCCGGACTGTCGTCGGTGCGCTGATAAACAGATGATCGAACCAACGTCCAGCCTCATGGATCGAGAGTGGAATACTGCTGTCCGAGCGTTCCGCGAGGGTGATTTGGCGGGAGCCTTGGTCATCTTCAAGAAATTGGCAAGTAAAGGTTCAATCGCTGCTTTGGTCGAAGTCGGAAATATTTATGAACTTGGGGGTGGTGGCGTAATACAGAACTATGCAGAAGCTCGAAGGTGGTATGAACGCGCCGTCAACGAGGGAGACTCTGCAGTAGCATGCCTGCGACTGGGTAATTTCCACTATGCCGGGCTCGGTGTTCAGCAGAATTTTGATAACGCGTTTTTTTACTTCAGCCAGTTGGACGATTCCAGCGATCCGAGCGCATTATATTTATTAGGAAAGATGTACGAAATGGGACACGGGGTGGAGCAGGATTTCAGAACTGCTTTGACCTACTATCAACGTGCAGCAACCCTTGGAAGCGCGCTTGCTTATCGAGATATTGCGTTCGTTCAACTGAAGCAAGGTCATTACCTTACTGGGTCAGTGACATGGTTCAAAGCGTGCGTGAAGATCTTTCGGATTGCGCTTCGCGATCCGAATGACAGGCGAATAAAGCTGTCATGAGTCTGAAAGCACAGCAATTACCCGCCATTCGAAATCTCCGCCAACTTTTGCTTTCAGCAGGTTACTCGTGAAAAAGCGACTCCTGATAACGAGCGTCATCGTCCTTTGTGCGTTATTCGTCGTTTTCATAGTGGTTATGGAACTCATGATTTCCAGCCCGTTCGATGTGTATGAGGACATGCTGGAATGTGATTTTTCGGAGGCCCTGGTAGTCTTGGCATTTGACGGGCATCTGGTGTTCCCAAATATTTATGCTCATGTTTACCCTCACAAAGATGGTCCGGCGCGCAGTAGGTTCCGCAATATTGGTTTAGCCCGCGACCATAGTCGCGTGGAAGCAGTAGAAATTGGCCGATTCGACCGCGGCGGGGAACTCAAAGTGCCATTGGACTTCTCAGAAGACCTCTACTATCCACCCAAGGAACCGGAGACATACAGAGGCTTCACGATGGTCAGTGTGGTCGCTAAGACCGACGATTTTGCATCGTTCTTTTTGTTCAAGGATGACAGCGATGAATACATTGAGATTGTCAGCACAATCTGGAGCCTTTGGCGTTATGTTGTGGATTCTTACCACTACATCTCGGGGGACACCTGCACCCGATGGGAGAAGCGCGCTATCAAGTAGCACGGCACCGAAATAACCCGGTCAGCCATCGCCATTCGCTATGGAACCGGCCGTTTTGTCCGATTGCGGTTCCTTTGCGGTTCCGGGACAGGCATGGACTCGATGGCAGGTTCAGCACTAGGCAGCTCCGGAGCCGGCCTGACCGAAGTCCGGGCGATTTCCGCTGTTGAACCAGGGTTCAGCGCCCTGGCCACCGGCGGCAGAGCCTGCCGCGCCGGCGATGCCGATGCCTAGACGCCGAGGATGGCGCGCGCCTGGCGGCAGTCCAGCTCCATCTGTGCAACCAGCGATTCAAGGCTGTCCATCTTCGCTTCGCCGCGCAGGCGCTGCACCGGTCGAACCCGCAGGGTCTTGCCGTAGATGTCGCGCTTGAAGTCGAAGATGAAACTCTCTATCTGCCCTACCGGAATTTCAAACATCGGCCGGATGCCGATGTTGGTGGCCGAGGCCAGCCAGGGTGCATCGTCGCCATCCTCGACAATCTTCACCCAGCAGGCATACACACCGTAGGCCGGATGCAGGATGTCACCGAGCGCGACGTTGGCGGTGGGATAGCCCAGCTCGCGGCCGCGCTGGGCGCCGCCCTGCACCTCCCCCGTCATTTCCCACTGCCAGCCGAGCAGGCGATTGGCCTTGTCGATGTCACCCTGTTGCAGGGCCTGACGGATGGTGCTGCAGGACACGGCCTCGTCCGCGTCACCGCCGATCTTGTCGATGACGGTGACCTGGTAGCCGGCATCCATCAGCGACTGCGCATTGCCCTGGCGCAGCTGGCCGAAGGCGTAGTCATAGCCCACCACGATGTGCGAGGGCTGCAGGCCGTTGTCGAGGATGCGGCTGATGAAATCCGCGGGGCTCTGGCTGGCGAAGTTCCAGTCGAAGTCGAGTTCGACCAGCCATTGCACGCCGGCCAGTTCCAGGCGCTGGCGCTTCAGCGCCGGCGGCGTGATGCGAAAGGGTGGGTCATCGGGCCGGAACAGCTTGCGCGGGTGCGGTTCGAAAGTGAGCAGGCCAAGCGGCTTGCCGGTGTCGGTGGCAATCGCTCGGGCGGCCTCGATGATGGCCTGGTGGCCGGTGTGCACACCGTCGAAGTTGCCCATCACGATGACGCCGCCGCGCAGTTCCGCCGGCACGGCGTCGATGCTGCTGATGCATTTCATAGTGCCACTCCAACGGCCCTGGAATGCCTGAACCGCGCCTCGTATCACTGCCCCACCAACAGGCCCTGTCCGGGGCGCTGAATCGTCGCCGCAACACCGCCCCCGGGCCGGCACCACGGCCTGCGCCGGCATCGCGCACAAAGCCGGTGCCGGGCATGCACTCGCTCGGGAAACAGGGAACGGGCGGGAACGAAATCAGGCAAGGCGCCGAGTATAATCATGCACCTGCCGTGTTGCCAGCCTCGTTCCGCGGCGCCCGCAACGGACTGCGCAACGAGGCTGGCAGGACCATGGTCAACGCGCCGGCCCGGCGGCCGGCGCCCTGGCTCAGGCGACGCGAGTGGCCAGGTAGTCCTCCAGCGGTTTCCGCACCTCGGTACATATCTGCTGTACCTGGGCCAGCACCGGCGCAGGCGCCGAGGCCGGTGAGCCGGCGTCGAAGGGCGGCTGCGGCCGGTACTCCACAAGCAACTGCACGGCCTGGGCCGCTGCTGCGTCCACCACCACCGAGACCAGCGTAAGGGCGAAATCGATGCCGGCCGTGACCCCGCCGCCGGTGAGCCGGTTGCGATCCACCGCCACCCGCTCGTCGACCACGCTTACCGCCGGGTAGGCCGTGCGCAGGGTGTCCAGGTAAGCCCAGTGGGTGGTAGCGCGATAGCCATCGAGCAGGCCCGCCTCCGCCAGTACCAGCGCGCCGCTGCACACCGAGGTGATGTACCGCATCCGATCCGCCCGCGCCCGCAGGAAGGCCATCAGCCGTTCATCGCACACGGGGCCGCTCACATCGCCACCACCGGGCATCACCAGGATGTCCAGTGCCGGGCAGTCGTCCAGCCCGTACTGCGGCAGCAGGTCCACCCCGCTGTCACAGCGCAGAGGCGCGGTCGTACCGGCGAACGTGAACGTATTGAAGGCCGGCACCATGGACAGCACCTGCAGCGGCGCATAGGCGTCCAGCATGGTCATGTTCTCGAACAGGTAAATGCCGACGTTGAGTCTTTCGTTCATTGGAGTTTCCTTCCCAGGGTGAGTGGCGGTCAGTCCGCCTGGCCGGCAGGCGCGGCAAAGCGTTGCCGATAGTCGTTCGGGTTGACGCCAAGGCGACGGACAAAGCCACGCCGCAACTGGTCGGCATCACCAAAGCCGCAATCGCGCGCCACCCGGGCCAGGGAGCGGGCACCGGCCTCCAGGTGCCGGCGTGCGGCTTCCAGGCGCGCGGTCTCGACGAAGCGCGCCGGTGTCATGCCGGTCTCGGCGCGGAACACGCGCGCGAAGTGGCGCGGGCTCATGTGCGCTTTCGCAGCCAGGGCGGCCACGCCGAGATCGCCGTCCAGGTTGTCCAGCACCCAGGCGCGCACCCCGGCCACGCGCTGGCCGTCGCTGGCGGTGGGCGGCAACAGCGCGCTGAACTGCGACTGCCCGCCCGGGCGCCGGGCGAACAGCAGCCAGTAGCGGGCCAGTTCCAGCGCCCGCGCGGGGCCGTGATCCTGCTCCACCAGGTGCAGGGCGAGGTCCATGCCGGCGGTGATGCCCGCCGAGGTGAACAGCTTGCCGTCTTCGACGAAGATCGCATCCGGCACAAGGCTGACATCCGGATACCGCGCCGCCAGCGCCTCGGCATAGGCCCAGTGCGTGGTGGCGCGCCGACCGCGCAACAGGCCGGCCTCGGCAAGCAGGAAGGCGCCGGTGCAGATGGACACCACGCGCCGGGCACGCGCGCCCACCCGGCGGATGAAGCGCAGCAGCTCGGGTCGGGCGCAGGCCGCCTCCACCCCCGTGCCTCCGGGTACCAGGAAGGTATCCACGGCCCGCCGGCCCAGCGCGGCCAGCGGCTCGGTGTGCACCTGCACGCCGGAGGGAAAGCAGCGCACCGGCCCGCCATCGGCGGACAGCACCAGCGGGCGCGGCGGGGTGGATGCCTGCGGCGTCACCGGGTCCAGGCAGGCGGCGGCCAGCAGGTCCAGTGGCCCGGCAATGTCGAGTATCTCGGCGTCGGGGAACGCCAGCATGACGACTTCGCCGGGGGCAGTGCGGGCTGATGCGGCGGGCTTCATGGCGCCATCATGGCCAGGGCCCGGTGTGGCTGCAATGCCCCGGATCCGGCATATCCTGCCAACCGGCCGCGGCCGGTGCCGGGCGCCTGCGCCGCCGCTCGTGCAGCAGCCATGCCCCGCGGTGCGTGCCGGCATTGCGGCCCTTCAGGGGATCGGATGCTGCCAGCGCCGCGCCCGCAGGCCGGCGCCCGTCGGCCATCGTTGCCCGGGCCGGCTGCTGGCGCCGGCCCTCAGGGCACCAGCCAGTGGGCCAGCGGCGTGTCGTCCTCCCAGCTGAACGCGGCTCGACGGTGGCCGGCCTCGGCCAGGTACAGCCATTCCAGCCGCTGCACCGTGGCGCTGATGACGCAGAAATGCGCCGCGCCATCGGCGCTGGCGGCGGCATCGAATACCACCTCTTCGGGGCCCGCGATGATCGTGCCCGGCGCGGCGGTCACCTGGTAGCACTCGCGGCTGCGCGCCGGCGTGGCGGCCCAGCGCTCGGTGGCCAGGGCGTCGTCCACATGGACCTGCAGATGACACTGCAGGCGCAGCTGGATTTTCCCTGCCGGCTCGTACACGTGCACCATGCCGGCCGGGCAGCGATCAATGTCGGCCACCTTGCTGCTGCGCTGGTCGGTATGCACCAGCAGACATCGGCGCTGCGCATCAACGGCCCGCAGCACCACGGTGCGCAGGGATGGCAGACCGGCCGGGTCGAGCGTTGCCAGCGTGGGCGTATGCGCCGGTGCCCGGCGATCCCGCACGCCGCGGGCCAGCAGGGCCCAGGCGGCTGCCAGCACCGCGTCAAGGTCCCGGTGGTGGGCGGGCGCCTCGTTCACGTCGCGCTGCCAGGGCCCGGGCATGGCGTGGACGGCAGGGACACGGCCGGGCAGGGCTCAGCGGATGCCGCGCCGCGCCAGCATCATCCAGTTCACGGCCAGCGAATCGCACAGGCTGAAACGCCGGGTGAACGGATTCAGGCGCACGCCGCTGCGCGGGCCGGGCGTGAAGCCGGCGCTGGCAACAAGGGCGTCGATTTCCGCGGGGCTGACGAAGCGTTGCCACTGGTGCGTACCGCGCGGCAGCCAGCGCAGCACATACTCGGCGCCGACAATCGCGAACAGCCAGGACTTGAGGGTGCGGTTGATGGTGGCCACCCCGAGCACGCCGCCTGGGCGGGTGAGCTGCATGCAGGCCTGCATGAAGCCGGGCAGGTCGGCCACGTGCTCCACCACTTCCATGCTGAGCACCACGTCGAAGCTCGCGCCCGTCGCCGCCAGGGCCTCCGCGGTGTCCACGGCATAGCTCACTGCAATGCCGCCGGCGGCGGCATGCGCGCGGGCCGTGCCGATGTTGCGCTCCACCACGTCGATGCCGTGCACGCTGGCGCCAAGGCCGGCCAGTGCCTCCGCCAGCAGGCCGCCGCCGCAGCCCACATCCAGCACGCGCAGGCCGGCCAGCGGCGCGTCCTTGTCGGGCCTTGTGCCCAGTATGGCCGGCAGCTGTGACTGCAACCACGCAACGCGCAGCCGGTTGAGCCCGTGCAGCGGCCAGAACGGCCCGGCCGGATCCCACCAGGTGGCCGCCAGCGCGTGATAGCGGGCGGCCTCTGCCGGATCGACGCTCGTGGCCACGGGGCCGGTCACCGCTGCTCGCTCGCATCGAGCGGCACGACGGCTGCGCCGCCCAGCGTCCGGCAAACCAGCCCGGCCAGCGCCCGGCCGCTGCGCCAGGCGCCCTCGATATCGCCGGACACACACCAGTCGCCGGCCACGCCGAGCAGCGTTTCCTCGTCCCAGTGGGCGCCGCCGCCGGGATTCACGGGCAGCGCCAGCGACCAGCGATGGCCGAAGGCGCGAACGGGCGCTGGCAAGCCGCCGCCGGTGAGCGCATCGAAGCGCGCCAGCAGGTCCCGTGCCACCGCCTCGGCCGGCGCCTGCAAGCGTTCGGCGGACCAGGCCGCCGTGCCATGCAGCACCCAGCGCTCGCCGGCAGCACGGCCGGGCTTGGAGGTCTCGCGCGCGGCCCAGGCCAGCACGGCGTCGTCCACGATGGCGGCATCGAACTCCAGCGCCAGCGGTTCAGCGAACTCGGCGATGGCCACCTGGCAGGGCACGGCGCGCCGGTCCCGCAGCGCCTCGCGCAGGACGTGGCCGGCCGGCAGCAGGCGCAGTGCCTGCGCCGGCGGCATGGCCAGCAGCACGGCGGCATACTCGCCAAGCGGCGCGCCATCGGCATCGACCAGCGTCCAGCCGAGCTCGGTCATGCGCAGGCGACCGACCTCCAGCCGCTGGTCAACGGCCAGCGGCCCGGCCAGGTGCTCGACGATGGCGCGCATGCAGGGCACGCCCACCTGCCACGGCGGCCGCGGCTGCACGACGCGCTGCCCGTCCGCATCGATGGTCACCAGCCGCGGCGACCACGGCGCCGCCACACCGCAGGCGGCCATGGCATCGAGCACGGCGCGGAAGTCCTCGTCCTCCGTGGTGAGGAAGCGGGCCCCGTGGTCGACTTCGGTCGCGCCGTGGGCAGCACAACGGCCGCCGGGCGAATGGCCGCGGTCCAGCACGCGCACCCGCAGGCCGGCGGCCTGCAGCGCCGCGGCGGCGGTCACCCCCGCGACGCCGGCCCCGATGACAGCCACTTCGGCCATGCCCACCTCAGCACGCCCGCGCCAGCTTCACCGCGAAGCGCGAGCCGCCATCCACCGCGCGCGCCCAGGCCCGTGCCAGCGGCCCTGCCGGCCGGCCAGCCAGCGCGCGCGCCTCGTCGCGATGATGCAGTTCGTCCTCGCGACAGGCCGCGAGCGTATCGCACAGCCCGGCCAGTTCCGGGTAGTCGGCCAGTGCCTGGATTTGGGCGGCGTAGTGCCCGTCGACAAAGATCTCCACGGCCTCGATGGTGTGGAACACCGCCCGTCGGCCGGCCAGCGCCGGCAGCGCGCCGGTGGTCCAGGCCGCGGCCACCCACAGCGGCGTGAGCCGGCTGCGGCGGCTGCGTGGCACCAGCTCGCGGATGATGTCGAGGTGGCGTTGCTCAGTCGCCAGGTGCCGCTGCGCGAAATCCCGCACCAGCGGATCGCGGTTCAGCAACAGGATGGCGCGGTAGATGAACACGGCACCGAGTTCCCCGGCGTGGTCCGAGCGCAGCTCCCGCTGCAGCCAGTCCGGCAGCGCATCGAAG
>CAYGQN010000208.1:0-7707 GCA_964351795.1 uncultured Gammaproteobacteria bacterium | reverse complement strand
GTGTAGCCGAGTGCGATCGCCTGCCACTCGTCCAGCGGCTCCACCGGAATGTCCTCGTCGTTGCCCTCCTCGAGGAAGGCCTCGAAGTCCATCCGACCGATACGCTGGCCGCCGGCATCGTTCATCGGGTCATCGACATCGATCACCAGTGGCCGGCGCGCCGGCTCCATCATGTCCAGGGCCTCCTCCACCACGGCGGAGAACGCGGTATCAGTGATAAGGACCCTGGCCTCGGCATGCTCGAGCGAGAAGGCGATGATGCGCGCATCCAGGCGCGTGTTGATGGCATTGATGACCGCACCGATCATCGGGATACCGAAGTGCGCCTCGAACATCTCGGGCGTGTTGGCGCACACGCAGGCGACCGTATCCCCCCGCCCGACCCCGTGCGCCATCAGCGCTCGTGCCAGCCGCCGCGCGCGCTCGCCGACCTCGCGCCAGCTGCGGCGCAGATCGCCGTGGATGAGGGCGATCACCTCCGGGTGCAGGCGCTCGGTGCGGCGCAGGAAGCTCAGCGGCGTCAGCGGCTGGTAATTGGCCGCGTTCCGGTCCAGGTCCCGGTCGTAAATGCTTTCCCCACTCATGTTGCTGTGACTCCTGTTGTTGTACCGGCACCGGCCAGGCAGGGCCGGGCCGGGCGCTCGCTTGTCAGGCGGCGTCCCGTGACATGTGCACATCCACCTGCGGGAAGGGAATCGAAACTCCCTGCTCGTCGAAGGTGAGTTTGACCCGCTCAAGCAGGTCGAAACGCACGGCCCAGTAGTCGGCGCTGGCAACCCAGGGCCGGACGATGATGTTGACACTGCTGTCGGCCAGTTCACCGATGACCACCTGCGGCGCAGGCTCGGCCAGGATGCGCTCGTCGGTGGCCAGGATGTCCTCGATGATCTGCTTGGCCTGGCGCAGGTCATCGCCGTAGCCAACGCCGAAAACCAGGTCCACCCGACGCGTGGAGCAAGCAGAGAAGTTCTTGATGCTGCCACTGTAGATCTGGCCGTTGGGCACGATGATCTCGCAGTTGTCCGGTGTCTTGAGCGTGGTGGTGAAGATGCTGATCTGCTCCACCGTACCGGCCGTGCCGGCAGCCTCGATGTAATCACCGGCCTTGAACGGACGGAACACGATAAGCAGCGCACCGGCGGCAAAGTTCTGCAACGAGCCCTGCAGTGCCAGGCCGATGGCGAGGCCGGCCGCACCAATGAGTGCGATGAGCGAGGTCGTGTCGACGCCAAGCTGATCCAGGGCGGCCACCACGATGACCAGCATCAGCACCGCGTTCAGTATCGAGCTGATGAACCTGATCAGCATCGGGTCCATGCCCGAACGCTCGAACAGCTTGCCCGCGATGCGAAGCAGGATGCGCGCGATAATGCGGCCGACCACGAAAATCGCGCCAGCCAGCGCAACATTGATGGCGATCGGGATCACGTGGGTCTTGATGATGACCGGGTCAATCATGATTGGGTCCATGGTCTGGCATTCTCCTTGGATCGGGTTGTGGTTGCTGCCCCTGCCGCGCCGGCCTGCCTCCGACAGGCCGCTGAGCAGGGTCCCGCGCCCGCCTGCGAGCACCGCACCGCCTGAGGCGCAAAGGGCGGCAGTTTAGTCCCTGCCGCAGGTTTTCGCATGGTGGGCCCGGCCACGCCGGTTGTTCCGGGCCTCAGCGCAGCTCCGGCAGGGGCTCGCGGGCGTCTGCGGGCCCGACACCGGGGACGATGCCGGCCAGTGCGTCGCCGGTCTCATCGAACAGGTGCTGCACGTCCACCGGGATATCGGCCTCCACCCGCTTGGAGATCATGGTGACCGGAAAGATGAGGTTGCTGGTATCCCGGTAGCGCAGCGCCCGGCTGGTGCCGAACCGGTCGGTGACCACCGCCCAGTCGAGGTCGTAGGCATCGGCCAGCACGTCACCCAGTGCCACGCCGAGCGCCTGCAGCTCGTAGCTGTCATCCGGGCCCAGCACGCCTCGGTCGAGGATTCGCTGCAGGACCCGCAGATCCTCGATATCGCCACGCAGGCGGGCGCCGACATGGCGACGGGCCAGATCGCGCGCCAGCTCGCGCTGACGCGACAGCGAGGAGAGTATCCCGGCATCCGGGGCACGCAGGGCGGAATCGCGCACGCCGGTGGGAAAGCTCGGTGTCTCGCTGGCCGCCATGCGCCGGGCCCAGGCCGGCGGCTCGCCGGTGGGAGCGCCGAGCCAGAAACTGAGCACCACGGCAACGGCAATCATGCCGATTGCACCGGTGATGGCCCAGCGCCACCAAGGGGTGCGGGTCTTGCGCGAATACATGTTCGTCATGGTCTGAGCTGTGTCCTTGATTGTTGTCGGTCAGCGGCGACACCACCGCACGCGCGCACGGCGCGATCAGGCAGGGCCCCTGCCTGATCGGACCACCAGCGCGTGACAGGGTTCACACGCTGGCCGGGAAACTGTGTTCAGCCGCACGCTTCGCGGCTGCCGCGCGGATGTTTCGCCCCGGCCGGCCCGTAATTCGCATCATCAACGGCACAAGCAATCAACAACCCAAGGGGAAGCCGATATGCCCAAAGCAAGTCTCATCTGGTCGCGTTACTGCCCGGCCTGCGATACCGACCACGAAACCCGCGTGCTGGTCACCCTGGACCACAGCAGCGGCCTGCCCGCCGCCCGCGAGAACTTCCAGGCCTGCTGCGAGGAATGGTTCGAGCACCACGTCGACGGCATGGACCAGTACCCGCCAGGCGCCACCACCGCTAGTGCTCGAGCAGACGCGGCATGAGCTCGACGAGATTGCAGGGCCGCGTGCGGTAATCCAGCTGGTGACAGATGAGTTTGTCCCAGGCCAGCGCGCAGGCCCCACCGGAGCCCGGCAGGCAGAACACGTAGGTCGCGTTGGCGACCCCCGCGATGCAGCGTGACTGCAGGGTCGAAGTACCGATGTCCTCCCAGGACAGCACCCGGAACATCTCCCCGAACCCGTTGATGATCTTGTCCAGCAGCGGCGCCACCGCCTCGGGGGTCCCATCGCGGCCGGTCACGCCGGTCCCGCCGGTTGTCAGCACGACCTGTGGGCTGTCCGCGGCAATCCATGCCGATACCGTTGCCCGGATGCGGTAGATATCATCGGGCACGATCTGCTTGTCGCAGCACCGATGCCCCGCCGCCTCCAGGCGGTTCACCAGCAGCTTTCCCGACTTGTCCGTCGCCTCGGTCCGCGTATCCGATATTGTCAGCACCGCGATGTCCAGCGGCTTGAACCCGCGTTCGTTGCCCGTCATGAATGACTCCATCGACCTTGCCCGTCAGGGCCGGGTATTCTAGCCCGCCTGCCCCGGCGATGCGCGCCGCGCGAGTGCGACATTGCCGGCCCCGCAAAGGCTGTTCAAGCGGGCAGTCCATGACCGCGCAGCCCGGGCTCAGTGCCATTTGTGCCCCCTTGCCACGGCGGAGGCTGTGGCAAAGCGACACCAGATGGCTGCCCGTACAGGAGGACGATGAGCAACCCACCCGACGATTCCGTGCGCCTGGACAAGTGGCTCTGGGCGGCCCGCTTCTTCAAGACGCGTTCGGCCGCGGCGGATGCCGTCGGCCGCGGCCAGGTGCTGCTCAACGATGTCCGGCCCAAGCCGGCCCGCAACGTGCGCTGCGGTGATCGACTGGCGATCGAGCGCGATGGTTTCCGCTTCCGCGTGACCGTTCTGGCGCTGGCACAGAAGCGGGCGAGCCCGGCGCTGGCACGCAGCCTGTATGCCGAGGATGCCGACAGCGTGGCCGAGCGCGAGGCCGAAGCCGCACGGCAGCGGGCGGCGGCCGTGAGCGCGCCACGCTTCGACGGCCGACCCGACAAGCGCGGCCGGCGCGAGCTCCGGCGCCTCAAGACCGGTGACTGAACACCGGCCGCCGGGCGCCGCTGCTCAGGCCGCCCCGGCACCGGGCACGAAACCACCGCCGCGGCGCACGCGTGCGTAGGCCACCGCCATGGCGCCGCCACGCACCGCCAGGAACCACATGAACGCCGCCCACAGGCCATGGTTGCCGAATGGCTGCAACAGCCACCAGGCGGGCAGGAAGCCGCCCAGCGCCGCCAGCGCCATCGTGTTGCGCATCTCGCGGGCGCGGGTGGCGCCGATGAACACGCCATCGAACAGGAACGGCCATACCGAGATCAGCGGCGAGAGCACCATCCAGGGCAGGTACTCGTATACCACCGCCAACACCGCCGGCAGGTCCGTCAGCAGCCCCGCGAGCAGCTGCCCGCCGCCGGCATAGGCCAGGCTGAACAGCAGCGCGAAACCCAGCGACCATTGGCCGCAGGCGCGCACGACGCGATTGAAGCCGGCGTCGTCACGGGCCCCGATGGCCCGCCCGGTCAGCGCCTCGGCCGCGTGCGCGAAACCGTCCAGGGCGAGGGCCATCAGCATCTGGTATTTCTGCAGGATGGTATTGGCCGCCAGCACCGTCTCGCCCTGCGCCGCGCTGCGATCCGTGAAAAAGGCGAACACGGCAATCAGGCACCAGGTACGCAGCATGATGTTCATGTTCAGGTGCATCAGCCGCCCGAACCGGCCGCGGTCGAGCAACTGCTCGCCGCGCCAGCGGCCCGGCCAGTGCCGCAGCCGCCGCCACACCAGCACCAGCGCCAGGGCGAGGCCGGCGTACTGGGCGATCACCGCGGCCAGCGCCACCCCGTCGACATCCATCCCCAGGCCGAGCACGAAGGCGAGGTCCAGCAGCACGTTGACGAGGTTGTAGAACAGCGCCAGGGCAAGTGCCGCCCGCGGTGCCTGGACACCGATGAGCCAGCCCATGCACACCTGCAGGCCCAGCACGGCCGGCGCGCCCCACACCGCTATGGCGAAGTAACGCCCGGCATGGTGATGCACGTCTGCCGAGCCGTGCAGCAGGTGCAGCGCCGTGGCGATGATGCCGCCCTGCAGCAGCAGCACCACGGCCGCAATGGCCCAGGCCAGCCCCAGGGCCTGGGCCAGGCAACAGCGCAGGGCATCGCCATCGGCGGCACCGCCGGCCTGGGCTGCCAGGCCGGTCGTGCCCATGCGCAGGAAACCCATGCCCCAGTACAGAAGATCGAACACCACCGTGGCGATGGCGACCGCACCGAGGTAGTGGGCGTGGTCGAGGTGGCCGACCACGGCCGTGTCGACCAGACCCAGCGTGGCGATGGAGATATTGCTGAGGATGAGCGGCGCGGCAATGCGCCGGATATCGGCGTGGACGCCGGCCGTGGCCGCGCTCACTGCCGGGCCGGGCGGTTCAGCGCGTGACCGGCTGTTCCCACGCGGCCTCGAAGAAGCCCTCTTCCAGCGGCCGCCGCGCGCGCGCCGCCAGCTCGCGCTCGCGGGCATCGGCGGGCAGGTCGGCTTCCGCCAGCTGGTAGCCCAGGGTGAGCATGGCCATCGGCCGGTAGCGCGCCGGGATGTCGAACTCGCTGGCCAGTGCCTTGGCGTCGAAACCACCCATCTGGTGCACCATCAGACCGAGCGCCGTGGCCTGCAAGGCCAGCGCCATGCTGGCGGCGCCGGTGTCGTAATCGCCCCAGGGGTTGGCGTCATCCTTGCCATGGAAGGCGGTGTCCGCCATGGCCGCCATCAGCACCGGCGCCGACGCCGCCCACTTGCGGTTGCCCTCCACCAGGCATGCGCAGGCGCGCTCCCAGGCCGCCGCATCGGCGAACCGATCGAACACCAGGTAACGCCAAGGCTGGTCACCGAAGCACGATGGTGCCCAGCGGGCCGCTTCCAGGCAGCTGATGAGGTCCTCCCGCGCGACCGCGCGGTCGGCGCTGTAGGCACGGCCGCTCCAGCGGTTGGCAAGCAGTTCATGAATAGCCTGTTCAGTGGTTGCGGATTTGCTGATCATGGGGTCGTCCTGGCTGGTCAACGGTAGCTGGTATATTGCCCGGGGCGGCCAGGCCGCAGCCGTCGCCACCCCGGCCGGCGATTCTAACGGGAAACGCAACACGGTGCAGACCAAGGACCAGCAACCGGCCGCCGCGCGCGCCACCCTGCAGACCATCATGGACGGCCTGGATGCCGTGATCCGCGGCCAGCACACCACGGTGCGCCACCTGGTGGCGGCCTGCGCCGCCGGCGGCCATGTGCTGCTGGAGGATTATCCCGGCACCGGCAAGACGACCCTTGCCAAGGCCCTCGCCCGCCTGCTCGGCACCGGCTTCCAGCGGGTGCAGTTCACCCCCGACCTGCTGCCGAGCGACATCCTGGGGGTATCGGTATTCGACCAGCGCAGCCAGGCGTTCCGCCTGCACAAGGGCCCGATCTTCACCAGCGTGCTGCTGGCCGACGAGATCAACCGCGCCTCACCGCGCACCCAGTCGGCACTGCTGGAGGCCATGGGCGAGGGCCAGGTGAGCCTGGAAGGCCAGATGCATCGCCTGGACGCGGGGTTTTTCGTCATCGCCACGCAGAACCCGGTGGAGTTCCACGGCACCTACCCGCTGCCCGAGGCGCAGATGGACCGCTTCGCCATGCGTCTTTCCATGGGTTATGTCAGCGCCGCCGAAGAAGTCGCCATCCTGCGCGACCACAACCGTGCCGCGCCGCTGGAGCAGATCACGGCCGTTGTCGACAGCACCGCGCTCGGCGAGTTGCGGGCCGCGGTCAGCGGGGTCCCGGTCAGCGAGGAGATCCTGCACTACATGGTGGCCCTGTGCGCGGCCACCCGCTCGCACCCGGGCGTGAAGATGGGCGCCAGCCCGCGGGCCTCGCTCATGCTGATGAAGGCATCCCAGGCGCTGGCACTCGCCGACGGCCAGGGCTTCGCAGGCCCCGACCAGGTGCATGAACTGGCCGTTGCCGTGATCGCCCACCGCCTGGTGCTGGACCCGGAGGCACGCTATTCGGGCCTGACCCAGGAAGGCGTCGTGGAGGAGGTGCTCACCGCGGCAGAGGTGCCGCGCTGAGCGGCGCCGCCCCGCCGCACCCTCGCCATGCGCTGGCTGCTGTATCACAACTTCCGCATCCTGTACCGGCTCAGCCGCTGGATCGGCGGGCGCCTGAGCCCGGCCGGCGCCGTGCTGGGCGGCGGCCTGCTCGGCGCCGCGGTGTTCGGCCTGGATACCCGCCAGACCCTGGCCTTCCAGGTAGCGGCCCTGCTGGCCTGCCTGCTGGCGACCGCCATCGTCTGCTCGCTGCGCTTCCGCCCGGGGCTGCGGATCGAGCGCCTGCTGCCCGCCCAGGCCACCAGCGGCCAGCCCTGTCGCTATCGATTGCGCATCCACAACCCCGGCCGGAAGCTGCAGCGGGACCTGCTGCTGCGCGACGAACTCGCCTCACCGCTGCCCACCCTGGCGCAGTTCCGCGCCGCCCGCGAGGGGGCCGGCCGGCAGCGCAACTGGTTCGACCGCGTAGTCGGCTATCCGCGCTGGGTGGAAAGCATCCGCCAGCGGCGCGGTGCCGACACCCAGGTGCTGGCCCTGCCAGACATCGCCCCGGGTGACACGATCACCGTCAGCGTGACCATCACGCCCTGCCGGCGTGGCCATTTGCGCTTCACCAGCGTGAAGCTGATGCGCCCGGATCCGCTCGGCCTGGTGTACGCGGTGTGCACCGCCGCGCTGCCGGCCAGCCTGCTGTGCCTGCCGGAGCGCTTTGCGGTGCCGGCCCTGGTGGCCAGCGGCCGCCGCCGCTACCAGCCGGGTGGGGAATCCCTGGCCAGCGCGGTCGGGGATTCCCAGGAGTTCGCCAGCC
>CAYGQN010000207.1:0-7713 GCA_964351795.1 uncultured Gammaproteobacteria bacterium | reverse complement strand
ATGTCCCCGAAAGTCGCTGAAATCGATGGGTGTCCCCGAAAGTCCCGCCCGAAAGTCCCGTCCCCGAAAGTCCCGGGGAGGGCGCGTCCCCGGAAGTCCCTAAATCGATGGGTGTCCCCGAAAGATCCACCCCGGGGAATCGATGGGTGTCCTCGAAAGCGCCGTGGTTCGGGGAATCGATGGGTGTCCTCGAAAGAAGGGAGGGCGACAGGCGCTACCGGCCGCCGCCGCTGGCCGCGATGGCGTCGGCGATGGCAAGGATGCGCTGGGCCTTGTAGACGATGGGATAGTCGATGAAGTAGCCGTCGAGCTGGATGGACGCCGAACCGCTGGCCTCCGCCTCCCGGAACGCGTCGATGACGCGGCGGGCGTGCTCGATGGCCGCCGCGTCCGGCGAGAACACGCGGTTGGCGATGGGCACCTGGTCGGGATGGATGCACAGTTTGCCCTGGAAGCCCATCTCGCGGCCGTGCTCGGCCGACGCCTGCATGCGCTCGTGGTCGCGGATGTGGATGACCACGGTGTCGATGGGCGGCTCCATGCCGGCCACGCGCGAGGCATGGGCCAGCCGCGCGCGGGCATGGGCCAGGGCCGTTTCGGCGACCGACCATTCCAGGTCGAGGTCCAGGGTGTAATCACCACCGCCGAAGGAAACCCGCCGCACGCGCGTGCCGGCGCCGCAGATCTCGCTGATGTGCTCGACGCCGGCAGCAGTCTCGATGATGGGCATCAGGTCCACGCTGCCCTCGGCCATGCCGGCCTCGCGCTCCAGGCCGCGCAGCAGCCAGTCGACGGTTTGCACCGCCTCGGCGGATTCCACCTTCGGCAGGACGACCCCGTCCAGCCACGGGCCCACCGTCTCCACAAGGTCGCGGTAGCACCATTGCGTGTCCCAGGCATTCACCCGCACGTAGCCCAGGCAGGGTCGCGGCCGCCCCAGTGCCTCGACGACCCTGGCCCGCGTCGCCGGCTTCTCGGCAATGGCCACGGCATCCTCCAGGTCGAGGATGGCCGCATCGGCACCACTGACGAACACCTTCTCCACCCGGCGCTCGTGATTGCCCGGCGTGAACAGGAAACTGCGCAGCACGACGTGCGAATTACGCTGACTCAAGCTAATCCCCTTGTCTGTTGATTGGTGGCGTGTACTTGCCGGATGTCGCGGAGCTGTCAGCTGCCGCGCCAGCCTCGCGCCAGGGCGAACGAGTAATTGAAGCGATCCCCGGGGTGCTCGGCCACGGACATCTCGAACAGCCGGCCATCGCGGCCGTTGTAGCGCCTCACGATGCGCAGGCTGGGCGTGCCCGGCGGGCAGCGCAGCGGCTCGCACAGATGCTCGGGGATGACGCCGGCGCTCAGTTCCACCGACACGTCGCTGGTTTCCTCGCCGCAATGCTCTTCGATGAGCGCATACACCGGCCGCGCGGTCTTGCCGATGTACGGCTCGATGACCGCGAACTCGGGCCGCAGGTAGACGTCGGTCCAGCACAGCGGCGCGCCATCAGCCCCGGGGCAGCGCATCCCGCCGAGCTTGAGCCAGGCTTCTCCGCTGCGACAGCCGAGCTGGCGCGCGAGGTGGCGGGCGACCTCGACCTTGCCGCGGCTCTGGATGCGCAGCCGGGTGTCGTCCGGGTACTGCAACAGCTCCGCCGGGGAGCTGATGCTGTGCACGTAGCCGCGTGAACCGCGGCTGGACTTGACCACCGTGCCGATGCCCTGCCGGCGGCCGATGAGGCCAAGCTCCTCCAGCACGCGCAGGGCCTCGCGCACGGTGTAGCGGCTGACGCCGTAGGTGGCCACGAGTTCGTGCTCGCCGGGCAGGTGATCACCGATGTCCAGCTCCCCGGAGGTAATCGCGGCCGCCAGCTTGTCGGCCAGCTCGCGGTAGCGCGGCTGGCCCCGGCTGGTACGTCGGGCGGGCGAACGGGTCTGGGTCACGGGCGTTCCTGCTGGCTTGTCAGCTCTTCATTGTCCGGACAAGTGAGCCGGCAGGCAAGCCCGGCTGTCACCCTCAGGCGGAGAGGCTGGAATGGCTGCCGGTGCTGGCCCGGCGCTGCAGCGCGGCCTCGGTTTCCTCGGCGGTGCGGCGGATATGCTGCTCGGTCGCCAGGCAGGCGGCCGCCACATCGCGGGCCATGACTGCCTCGAACAGCGCCTTGTGCTCTGCTTCCACCGAGCGCGAGGAGCCCGGCAGCAGCAGCGACAGGGCGCGGTAGCGCTTGTGGCGGTCGTAGATGTTGCCGCGGTAACCCAGCAGCAGCGGCGAGCGGCAGGCGGCAATCAGCGCCGCGTGGAACTGCTGGTTGGCCAGCTCCCAGTCGGCGTGGTGGGCGCGACGGTTCTGGTCGAGCTTGCTCAGCCGGTGCCAGCTGGCCACCACGCCGGCTTCCCAGGCGTCATCGCCATGGCGGATGCTCTCGGCCAGCGCTTCGTTCTCCAGCAGCACGCGCAGCCGGGTGATATCGCGCAGCTCCTCGATGGAAACCGGGGCCACGCGGAAGCCGCGCTGGCTCAGCGCCAGCACCAGGCCTTCGGCGGCCAGCCGGTTCAGCGCCTCGCGCAGCGGGCTGGCGCCCATCTCGTAGTCGCGGCGCAGCACCTCGATGCGCAGCTTGGTGTCCGGGCTCAGCGCGCCGGAGAGGATGTCATCGCGGATGCGGGCATGCGCATGCTCTGACAGGGTGCGGAACTGGCTGTTCGCTGGCATCGGTCGCGTTGTCACGGTGTCGGGATTGCTCGCATCTGGCGTGCGCTTGTCGAACGATTATACCGGCTGTTTCCGGCTCGTGCCGGCCCCTGCAGGCTGTGCTAGCGTTGCCATCCCGGCAGGGGCCGGGCGCTGGCCCGGTTTCCGCCCATTTTCGTCGCCGTCGAAGGAGGCGCCACCCATGCTCATCCTGTACACCCATCCAATGTCCCCCTGCGCCCAGAAGGTCCGCATCCTGCTGGTGGAGAAGGGCGTAACCGCCGAGATGCGCCATGTCGACCTGCCTGGCAAGGAAAACCTCCAGTCCTGGTACCTGGCCCTCAACCCCCTCGGCGTGGTGCCCACCCTGGTGGAGGATGATCGCGCGGTCATCGAATCCTCCATCATCTGCGAATACCTGGAGGATCGCTTCCCGGACCCGTCGCTGCGCCCGGCCGACCCCTGGTGGCGGGCGCGCATGCGGTTCTGGATGAAGCACATCGACAACAAGGTGCACCCGTCCTGCGGGGCCCTGCAGTGGCCGCTGGTGATGCGCCCGGGCTTCATGCAGAAGCCCGAGGCCGAACGCGAGCGGCTGCTGGAGCAAATCCCGGAAAAGCCCCGGCGCGAGCGACAGAAACGGCTGGTGAAGCTCGGCCTGGATGCCCCCGACGTCGCCGACGCGGTGGGCGTGTATGCCAGCACCATCGCCGACATGAATACCGCGCTTGCCGATAGCCCCTGGCTGGCCGGTGCGGATTTCTCGCTGGCGGACATCGCCATGGCGCCGTACTTCCAGACCCTGTCCCAGTTCGGCTGGAGCGAGCTGTACAGCGTCCATCCGCCCGTGGCGGACTGGTACGCGCGGGTGGTGGCGAGGCCTTCCTACCAGGCCGGGGTGGCGGCGGATTTCCCGGCCGCGAAGCTGGCGGAACTCAAGGCGCTGGGCGAACCAGCCCTGGAGAAGATCCGCGGCCACCTGGCCGCCTGAGCCGGTCCCAGGCAGGCGGCGCCGCAGTGGCGCTGCCCGCCCGCGCTGGGGCCCCGGCACGAGCCGGGGCGGGTGGCTGCTACTGGACGGTGTAGTTGCGTGCGCTCATGCAGGCGCCGTAGGCCCGCTTGTAGCCGGCCTGCTGTTCCTGGCGCTGCATCCAGACCTGGTCCTGCTGGGCCTGCTGCTGCTGGTAGTACTGTTGCTGCTGCTGGTACTGGTAGTCGTTGTTCTGGACCTGCGGCTGTTGCGTGCTGCGGGTCAGCGCGCCGAACAGCGTCCCGGCCAGCGCGCCGATGGCCGCACCCTCACCGGCATCACCGGCGATGGCCCCGCCGGCCGCGCCCAGCGCGGCGCCGGTGGCCGCATCGCCGAGCATGCCGCCGCCCTGGAACATGCCGCCGTTGCCGATGCCAAGAATGCTGCCCTGGTTCTGGCGCGGCTGCTGGTATTGCGGCGGCGGAGGCGGCGGTGGCTGCTGCGCGTATTGCGGCGGCGGCAGCGGTGCAGCGGTGGTCGGGTCGAAGCCGCTCTGGGTGACAGCCCACTGGTGGCAGTCGAAACGGTCGCGGGCCTGGGTCTGCTCGTCCTGCCCGGCGATGGGGTAGGCGTACACCCCGCCCTGCGCGAACACGGCGGGCGTGCCGGCGCAGAATGTCAGGATCAATGCGAGGGCCGGTGCCGGCCGGCGCAGCATGGAAGTCGTCCGGGTAAATGGCTTGCCCATATCTGCTTGCTCTCCCGCGCGGCAGTGGCGACCGCGCTATGACGGATCCCTGGTGTTTCGGTGTTGCCAGGAATTCTAGTCGGCCAGGGTGAATCGATTCTTAAACCCCGCCCGGCCACTGCATTGATTTGTGACGGTGGCCACGCATCCGCGGTTCCCCCGCGCGGATACCGGGCCCGGCCCGGCCGTGCACCGCAGTATAGCCCGGCCCGACCCTGTCGCGCAGGGCCCTGGCCTATACTCGCGGCATGTGCAAAGTGCCCGCCACAATCGCCGTATCGATCATCGCCTGGCTGTGCCTGCTGGCGCCGGCCGCGGTGGCGGACAGGGGCCCGGAGGAGGTCGCCGCGGCGGCGCGGGCGATTGCCAGCGCAGCCGCAGGTGGCCGGCCCTGGCCCCGGCTCCAGGCGCTGCTGCCCGGTGCCGGTCTGGCCACTGCCGCACGCGTTCAGGACCGTTTGCCGGCCCTGGCCGACGGCGCCCCGGTGGCCGGCTACAAGGCGGCCTTCACCGCCGCCGCCCTGCGCAGCCGCTTCGGCCTGGACGCACCCATGCTCGGCATCCTGCCGGCAGCGGCGTTGCGCGAGCCCGGCGCCGAGCTGGTGCTGGCGCCGGCCCGCCAGCCCATGCTGGAAGTGGAACTCGCCTGGCGGCTGGCGCGTGATGTCACAGCAGTGCCGGACGATGACGCCGCCCTGGAGGCCCTGTTCGACGCCGTGGTGCCCTGCCTGGAGATCCCGGTGGTGGCCTTCGCCGGCGATGGGCCACCGGGCGCGGCGGACCTGCTGGCGGTGAACACGGCGGTGCACGGCTTCGTCCCGGCCGTGCTGGCGCCGCTGCCAGCGGCGCGGGCAGGGCAGGTCCCGCTGGTGCTGCGCCATGACGGCGCCATCGTCGCGCGGGCCAGCGGCGATGCACTGGAGGATGGCCAGCGCGCGGCGCGCCGCTTCATGCTCGCCCGGGTGCTGGCGATGGGGCGGACGCCGCGGGCCGGGCAGTGGCTGCTGACCGGCGCGCTGGCGGGCATGACGCCGGCGGCCCCGGGGGTCTGGACGCTGGAGGCCGATGGCGTCGAAGCACTGCGCCTTCGCATCCACATGGCGCAGCCGGCATTGCAAGATGCCCTGCGATCACGTTAGATAACACGTCATGTATTTCACGTCGCCGAAGGGGAGCGCTTTCTGATGAGCAACGGAAAAATCGTCGCCGGTTACCTGGCCCCGCATCCGCCGCACCTGGTGTACGGGGAGAACCCGCCCCAGAACGAGCCGAAGTCGCAGTGCGGCTGGGAGCCGCTGCGCTGGGCCTACGAGCGTGCACGGGAGTCCCTGGAGGCGCACAAGCCCGATGTGCTGCTGGTGCATTCGCCGCACTGGATCACCCAGCTGGGACACCACTTCCTTGGCGTGAAGCACCTGTCGGGCAAGTCGGTGGACCCGATTTTCCCGAACCTGTTCCGCTACCAGTTCGAGCTGGAAGTGGACGTGGAGCTGGCCGAGGCCTGCTGCGCCGAGGCCCGCGAGGCCGGCCTGGTGGCCAAGATGATGCGCAACCCGAACTTCCGGGTGGACTACGGCACCATCACCACGCTGCACATGATCCGCCCCCAGTGGGACATCCCGGTGGTGGGGATCTCGGCGAACAATTCGCCGTACTACCTCACCCTGGACGAGGGCATGGACGAGATGGACGCGCTCGGCAAGGCCACCCTGCGCGCCATCGAGAAGACCGGCCGCCGCGCCGTGCTGCTGGCGTCCAACACGCTGTGCCACTGGCACTTCCACCAGGAGCCGGAGGTGCCCGAGGACATGTCGCAGGAGCACCCGCAGAACTTCGAGGGCTACAAGTGGGACATGCGCATGATCGATCTCATGCGCCGTGGCAACACGGCAGAGGTTTTCCGGCTGCTTCCCCAGTTCATCAACGAGGCCTTCGCCGAGGTCAAGTCAGGTGCCTTCACCTGGATGTACTCGGCCATGGGCTACCCGAACATCCCGGCGGAGCTGTACGGCTACGGAACGGTCATCGGGACCGGCAACGCGGTCATGGAGTGGGACCTCGAGCGTCACGCCGACGCCCTGCAATTCCACGACAGGCCGGTTGCCGCCTGAGCGCGCCAACGGACCCGACCGCTGCGCCCGCGCGCAGCCGCAGCCACAGGAACCAACTTCATGACCGTCGTCTCCGCCTTTCTCGTACACGGCAACCCGCTGCCGTTTCTGAAACCCGACAACCCGCCCTGGCAGAACCTGGACGCCGGCTACCGCACCGCCGGCGAGGCTCTCGCGGCCTCCAAGCCCGACGTGATCGCCATCTACTCCACGCAGTGGATGGCCGTGCTCGACGAGCTCTGGCAGACCCGCCCGCGGGTGCAGGGCCTGCACGTGGACGAGAACTGGCACGAGTTCGGTGATCTGCCCTTCGACATGCGCATCGACACCGCGCTGACCGAGGCCGCCGTCGCCCGCTCCGCCGAGTTCGGCGTGCGCTCCAAGGGCGTGAACTACGACGCCTTCCCGGTGGACACCGGCAGCATCATCGCCAACAACTATCTCAACGCCGATGGCGCGCTGCCACTGGTACTGGCCAGCAACAACCTCTACCACGACGGGCCGACCACGGCGAAGCTGGCCGGCTGCGTCGTCGAGGCCGCCGGGGAGCTGGGACGGCGTGTGGCCATCGTCGGCGTGGGTGGTCTGTCCGGCACGATTTTCCGCGAGGAGATCGACATCGCCGAAGACCACATCGCCTCGCCCGCCGACGACGAATGGAACCGGCGCATGCTGGACACCCTGGCCGCCGGCGACGCCGCGGCCGTGGAGGCGATGGTGCCGGAGTACGCCGGCGCCGCCCGCGTGGACATGGGCTTCAAGCACCTGGCCTGGGTCATGGGGGGCATCGGCGATCGCTACTGCGGCGCCAACATACATGCCTACGGCCCGGTGTGGGGCAGCGGCGCGGCCGTGGTGGAGTTCAAGCTGGCCTGAAGCCCGGGGGCCGGGTCAGCGCCGGCGCAGGATCGGTAGCGGGTCCGGGCTCGCCCGGTGACAACGGCGCCAGCAAGGCCTGCGCGGCTGAAGTGCAGGCACCACCCGGCGGCCATCGCCGCGACCGCGTTGCGGTCCAGGCTTGCCAGAGTACCGATCCGGGAACAGATGCCGGCCGGTGACAACGGCGCCAGCAAGGCCTGCGCGGCTGAAGTGCAGGCACCGCCCGGCGGCCATCGCCGCGACGGCGTTGCGGTTCAACCCGGCCTGAAGGCCGGTCGGTTCACCGGTGCACCCGGAAGACGACGGCTGCCGCAATGCC
>CAYGQN010000206.1:4724-7727 GCA_964351795.1 uncultured Gammaproteobacteria bacterium | reverse complement strand
ATGTGTTAAGCATGCCGCCAGCGTTCAATCTGAGCCAGGATCAAACTCTTCAGTTAAGTTTGTTGCCACCCTTGCGGGCAGCGATACTGACTCGGTGTTTCATGTACCTAAGTAAATGATCGACCGATATTTTTTGGCCGACCAATTCTTACTAGACAGGCACCCACACGAATTACTTGATCAGATAAATTTTTAAAGAGCGGGTCAGGAACCAGCCTGACTGAGGGGGCGCATTATACACGCGGCCGAAGGTCCGTCAACAACATTCGGGGAGAAATTTAATTTAGTTTAATAGCACTTTTAAATCAGATGGTTAGACTTCCTCCATACGTGCCTGGCGGGCAAGCACCCAATGGTGGTGGCTCACCCGTCGCCTGCCACCAGGTGGACCCGGGCCACGCGGCGTTTCCCGACCTGGATCACCATCTCTGCGCCGGTTTGCAGGGCCAGGTCCTCGTCATTCACCCGCTCCCCGTCGATCCGCACCGCCCCCTGGCGGATCATGCGGCGTGATTCCGAGGTGCTGGCAGTCAGGGCTGCCTGCTTCAACACGGCGGCCAGGGCTGCATCGCCAGGGGCCGCAACGGCGATTTCCACCCGCTGGATGTCTTCAGGCAGGTTGCCGCGCGCAAAGCGATCAATGAATGCCTCCCGGGCACTGACGGCGGCGCCCGGGCTGTGAAACCGGCTCACCAGTTCCACGCCGAGGTCCATCTTGATGTCGCGGGGGTTCACCCCCTCCCCGACGCTCCTGCGCAGCCCCTCCAGGTCGGCAAGCGGGCGGAAGCTCAGCAATTCCAGGTAGCGCCACATCAACTCGTCGGAGATCCGCATCAGTTTGCCGAACATCTCCTCCGGTGGATCGGTGATGCCGATATAGTTGCCGAGCGATTTGGACATTTTCTGGACCCCGTCGGTACCCTCCAACAAGGGCATGGTGAGTACCAGCTGCGGGCGTTGGTCGCGCGCTTCCTGCAGCTGCCGACCCACCAGCAGGTTGAATTTCTGGTCGGTGCCGCCCAGCTCGACGTCGGCCTCCAGGGCCACGGAGTCGTAGCCCTGCACCAGGGGATACAGGAATTCGTGGATGGCAATGGCCTGGCCACCGCGGTAGCGTTTGTGGAAATCGTCCCGTTCCAGCATCCGGGCGACCGTGTGCTGCGCCGCCAGGCGGATCATGTCGGCGCTGCTGAGGCGGTCCATCCACTCGGAGTTGAAGCGCACCTCGGTCAGGTCCGGGTCGAGAATGCGAAAAACCTGATCACGGTAGGTCTGCGCATTGGCACTGATTTCCTCGCGACTGAGGGCGGGGCGGGTTTCGTTCTTGCCCGTGGGATCGCCAATGAGGCCCGTGAAATCACCGATCAGGAAGATGGCCGTGTGGCCGAAGGCCTGGAATTGCCTGAGTTTGTTCAGAATAACGGTATGGCCAAGGTGCAGGTCCGGCGCGGTCGGGTCCATGCCCAATTTCACGCGCAGACGCGCACCGCCTTTCAACCGCTCGCGCAATTCACCCTCGGGCAGCACGTCCACGGCGCCGCGGGTGAGTTCTTCGAGCTGTTCTTCCGGGCTTGCGTCCGTGGTCATGTCACAAGTGTCTTCCGAAGCTGTCGATAAATGGCTTGTACCAATGTTGATTTTGGTGCAGGCGGAGTATACTTTGGCAACGTCACAATAGTAATAAACACCGTGGCTTACGGCTGGGAAATCAGGCAAGACTACAGTACGCGCACGGGCTGGGGCTCGGGAGCACGGAAACGTCGCTTTCGAAAGCGCCTGCTCGTGCTTGTCCTGTTGCTCGCCATCAGTGGTGCCGGCGGCTGGCTGGCGCTTCGAAATCTGCCGACGGCCGGCACGGTCGACACCACAACGGCAGCTGTCACCATCGCGCTGCCCGGTACACAAGGCCCCGCGGACACCACAACCGGCTCCACCACAACCCTGCCGCTGCCACAACCACGTTATCCGCTCGAGCCCGTCATTTCCCGGCCCACTACTGCCGGCACTGAAGCGGCCGCCGAGGTGCCGGTTGCAAAAGGCAGCTGGCACGATCTGACCGTCCAGGCAGGCGACAACATGTCGCTGATGTTCTCGCGCATGGGCCTGTCCGCGAACCAGCTGCACGCCCTGCTCCAGACCGGGGCCGAGGCGGACGCCCTCAAGCGCCTGCGTCCCGGCCAGAAAATCCGGGTACTGGTCGACGGACGCGATCTGCTCGAACTCGTCTTCGAGCAGGACCTGTTCACTAGCCTGCGCTTCCTGCAGCAGGATGGCGGTTACCGGGTCGAACGCGAGGTAGTGGAACCCGAACGCCAGGTCACCAGCTCGGTGGGCCAGATAGACAGCTCGCTGTTCATGGCCGGCCAGGGTGCCGGTATGTCCGACGCACTGATCATGCAGCTGGTGGAGATCTTCGGCTGGGATATCGATTTCGTGCTTGACGTGCGCCGGGGCGATCGCTTCTCGGTCATTTACGAGGAGTTCTCCCGGGACGGCATGAAAGTGCGGGACGGTGCCATCCTGGCAGCGGAGTTCGTGAACCGCGATCGCACGCTGCGTGCCGTGCGTTACACCAACACGGACGGCTCCGCAGGCTACTACTCCGACGAGGGCGCGGCCATGAAAAAGGCATTCCTGCGCACGCCGGTCAATTTCAGCCGTATCAGCTCCCGCTTCAACCTGCGCCGCAAACACCCGGTGCTGAACCGGATCCGGGCCCATCGCGGGGTGGACTATGCAGCGCCGCATGGCACGCCCATCAAGGCCACCGGGGACGGTACCATCAAGTTCGCCGGCAGCCGGGGCGGTTACGGCAACGTGGTGGAACTGCAGCACGGGGGCGTGTACAGCACGCTGTATGCCCACATGTCCCGGTTCGCGCGGGGCATCCGCACCGGGCAGCGCGTCCGCCAGGGCCAGACCATCGGCTACGTGGGTAAATCCGGCCTCGCAACAGGTCCGCATCTGCACTACGAGTTCCGGGTCAACGGAGTGCACCGGGAC
>CAYGQN010000206.1:0-4714 GCA_964351795.1 uncultured Gammaproteobacteria bacterium | reverse complement strand
CCAAAGGCTGAACCGCTGCCTCCCCAGCACATGCCCGACTTCCGCGAGAAGGTGGCCCCGCTGCTGGCCCGCCTGGACCAGCTTTCCAGGCAACCGCCCATGGGTGACAGCGTTGCCCTGAACCCGTGAGGGTGGGGCCGCAGCCTTTGCGCAAAGCGGGGGTGGTCCGTGCCGGATGAACAGGCACTGTGCCTGGGCCTTATGTCCGGGACGAGCCTGGATGGCATCGACTGCGCACTTGTCCGAATCCGGTCGAGTGATCTGGAACTGCTCGACTATCGCGAATCCCCGCTGGCCGGCCAGTTGG
Source organism: uncultured Gammaproteobacteria bacterium (assembly GCA_964351795.1). Lineage (GTDB taxonomy): Bacteria > Pseudomonadota > Gammaproteobacteria > JADZEE01 > JADZEE01 > CAYGQN01. The sequence continues at coordinate 4,407 of CAYGQN010000206.1, read as the reverse complement.
TCGAGACCCTGCGCTTCTCCACCGCGCAACCCGGCCATGTCGACCTGGCGGCCATCGGCGCCGCCGGTACCTGGCTGGCGGAAACCTATGCCGACGCGGTCGACCGAATGCTGCAGGCAAATCACCTGACTGCCGCGGCCATCGAGGTCATCGGCATGCACGGCCAGACCATTCTTCATAAGCCCGCCGGACGATGGCCGTTCACAATGCAGATCGGAAACGGGGCACTGCTGGCGCAGCGAACCGGGATACCGGTGGTGAGCGATTTCCGCAGCGCCGATGTTGCCGCCGGCGGACAGGGGGCGCCACTGGCCCCGCTGTTTCACGCCTGGCAGTTCGCCGGGCTGGCGCCGGCAGCGGTGGTCAACATCGGCGGCATTGCCAATATCACTCTGCTGGAGGAGGCCCGCTCCGACCAGGCGCCCACGGGCTTCGACACCGGCCCGGGGAATTGCCTGCTCGACGCCTGGATCCAGGCGAGCCACGGGCATCGCTTCGACGCCCGTGGTGACTGGGCGGCATCGGGCACGGTGGACGAGACGCTGCTGGGGAGTCTGCTGGACGACCCCTACTTCGCCGCACCGGCGCCGAAGAGCACCGGCCGCGATTACTTCAACCTGGCGTGGTTGCGCGGCTCTGGCCGCGCGGCGCTTGTGGATGCGCCCGGGAAAGCCGCTGATGTGCAGGCAAGCCTGCTGGCGCTGACGGTCCGGACGATCATCAGCGCCGTACAACGGGAGCTGCCCCATGCACGGCGGCTGCTGGTGTGCGGCGGGGGTGCCCGGAACGCGGCGCTGATGCAGGCACTGCGGCAGGCGCTTCCGGCAGTGGCGGTGTCCCCCACGGACAGCCTCGGGATACCTTCAGCGGCGGTTGAAGCGGTCGCTTTTGCCTGGCTGGCGGAGCGCCGCATTCGCAACACACCGCTGCCCCTGATGCGCCTCACCGGCGCGCGACGGCCCCTCGTGCTGGGGGCCGTTCATGCGCCGCCGCCGGCCGGGGCGGCACCGGCACCGGGCTCAGACTGAAAACGACGAGCCGCAGCCGCAGGTGGTCTTGGCGTTGGGGTTGCGGATGACGAACTGGGCGCCTTCCAGGCCTTCGGAGTAGTCGATCTCGGCGCCGACCAGATACTGGTAGCTCATCGGATCCACCAGCAGCTTGACGCCACCGTTCTCTATTACCGAATCGCCATCTTCAAGGTTTTCATCGAAGGTGAACCCGTACTGGAAGCCCGAGCAGCCGCCACCGGAGATGAACACCCGCAGCATCAGCCCGTCCTCGCCTTCCTCGGCTATCAGCTCGCGCACTTTGGCGGCCGCTGAATCGGTGAAAATCAGTGGGTTGGGGAATTCTATTGCGGTTTCGGCCATAACGGCGGCTCCCTCATGGGGGTAAATCAGTTTCGAGTCGCTAGTATAAACAGCCCTCAGTCGGCGGGCAACTCATCCCCTGCCGGCAGGCCCTGGTGGCCGATACTCAGCGGCGGGCGACCCTGCTCCGAGACGTGCACCAGCTTGCCGTTCACCTCGGCGCCCATCGCCATCTCGATGAGGCTGTAGTAGACGTTGCCCTCCACCTTCGCATTGGGGGCCATTTCCACGTGCCGGCTGGCATGCACGTCGCCGTGCACGATGCCATTGAGGTACACGTACGGTACGCGAACCTCGCCCTCGATGGTGCCACGATGGCTGACGGTAATCACCGAGTCCTCCCCGGAGTCCGCCATCACGTTGCCCTTGACCGTGCCGTCAACGTGCAGACGGCCGGAGAAATTGATGTCGCCCTGCACCTGCGAGTGCTGCCCGATGAGCGAATCGACCTTGGTCTGGTCTTTGCGCTTTGCCTTCTTGCCAATCATTCATCAACTCCCTGCCGGCTCGAACAGGCTCTGCCATTCGAAGAGCCGGGACTGCAGCGGCTTCTTGTCCCCGACCGCGGTCAGGGTGAGACGCAGACGGGCGGGCCTGAAACCCTCTGGCAGTTCAAGTTGGCCGCGCGCTTTTTGAAAATGCTGGAACTCGTATTCGATTGCCCTGGACTGCCTGCCAAGATCAGCCAGCGTGAGACTCACCGGCTGGCCATCGCGCTCACCCTCGAGCACCATGCCGACGGCGATTTTTGCCACGCTATCATCATTGACGAACCTTGTGAGCACAAGGGTGTAACTGTACACCCTGCCAGCCGGGTCGCCGCGCAGGAAGAATTTCTGCACCCGCATGCCGACTTCACGCTTTTGCGAGGCCATGACGCCACGGTAGAAGCTCAGTTCCTCCCGCAGGGACAACAGCTGCTCCTGCAACTCGGCGATATGCCGCCGGGTGGCCTCGCTGGCTTCCCTGTCGACCTGCGCAGAGCGTTCCAGCAGCACCACCCGGTCGCGCAGACGCTTGTTCTGCGCTTCCGTCGAGCGGCTGAGGTCCCAGCTGTCACGCTGTTCGCCGGAGGCACGCATTCGCTCGTAGATATGCAGCCACTTGCCCTGGTCGAACAGCAGCCAGCCGGCCAGCAGCAGCAGCACGACGGCTACCGCACCGAGAACGGCCTCGCGCACCGGCCGGTGCGTCCTGATGACGACATCGTCGTTACGGCCCAATGACGTGCTGCCGGTTCAGGGCATGGCCGCGACGGCCATCAGGCCACGCGACTCGTCCAGCCCGAACATGATGTTCATGTTCTGCACGGCCTGCCCGGCAGCACCCTTGACGAGGTTGTCGATAACGGCGATTGCCACGACCATCGTTTCGCCCTGGGGCTGATGCAATGCAATCCGGCAGTAGTTGCTTGCCCGCACGCTCGCCGTTTCAGGCTGCGCGCCGGTCGGCAGGACATCCACGAAGGCCTCATCGGCGTAGCGCGTCTCGTACAGGGATTGAAGGGCTTGCAGGTCCTGCCGGCCCCCGATCGGCATGTACACCGTCGCGAGTATCCCGCGCAGCATCGGCAGCAGGTGGGGCACGAAGGTCAGCCCGAAGCCCCGGGCAGCGGCATCCACGGTCTGGCGAATCTCGGGCAGATGCCGATGCCCGCCTACCCCGTAAGCGCGAAAATTATCGGCTACGCTGCTGAACAGGTTGCCTTCATCCAGCCGCTTGCCGGCACCGGTTGCCCCGGACTTCGCATCGGCAACGATGTGGTGGCCGGACAGCAGCCCGGCTTCAGCCGCGGGCAGCATGGCCAGAGACACCGCGGTCGGATAGCAGCCCGGGTTGGCCACCAGCCTGGCGCCGGCAATAGCGGCGCGGTTCAGCTCGGGCAGGCCGTACACCGCCTCGGCAAGCAGGTCCTCGCAGGCATGCGGCTGACCGTACCACTGCGCCCAGGTGTCGGCCGAACGCAGGCGGAAATCCGCCGCCAGGTCGATCACGCGGATGCCGCGCTCAAGCAGGGCCGGCGCCATCTGCATGGCGGTACCGTTGGGCGTGGCAAAGAACACGGCATCGACATCGGGTATGGCATCGGGCTCGGGACTGGTGAAAGCGATCTCCAGGCGCCCGCGCAGACCGGGATGCACATCACTGACCGCCCGCCCCGTATCGCCACGCGAAGTGACGGCGGCAACATGAACGTCGGGATGCACGACCAGCAGGCGCAACAGTTCGATCCCCGTGTAGCCGGTACCGCCGACAACCGCAACTGAAAGCATGATGGCCTGCTCCGGTTTGTACCCGCCAGAAGGGCAGGCACCCAAACAAAAAAGCGGCCGAAGCCGCTTGATGGGATCCTGTTATCATTGTTGTTCCTGGTGCCGCCCGGAAGCGCCAGCCGGTGAAAAAATCCTATGCGCAGGCCGGTGCGGTGTCAACTGTTCAGGCCGGGTTCAAGACGTCACCAGCATGCTCGGCGAGCTGATCAAGGGGCCGCTACCGGCTGACCGGCTCCAGGGAGACAACGCATGGAATCGATAGACGCGCTGGCCCTCGCCCTCGGTGCCTCCTGGGCCGCGGGCCTGAATCTGTACGCGGCCATCCTGGTGCTGGGCCTGCTCAACGCGGCCGGCTACGCCACTCTGCCCGCCGACCTCCAGGTGCTGTCGGACCCGATGGTGCTGACAGCGGCAGGGCTCATGTACGCCATCGAGTTCTTCGCCGACAAGACCCCCGGCGTTGACACAGGCTGGGACGCGTTGCACACGTTCATCCGCATCCCGGCCGGGGCGCTGCTCGCCGCCGGGGCCGTGGGCGAGGTCACCCCGGCCATGGAGTTCGCGTCATTCCTGGTGGGCGGCTCGCTGGCGGCCGGCACGCATGCCACCAAGGCGGGCAGCAGGGTGATGATCAACACCTCGCCGGAGCCGTTCAGCAACTGGTTCGCCTCGCTGGGCGAGGACGTGCTCGTCATCGCCGGGCTGTGGACCGCGCTGTCCCATCCCTGGGTATTCATGGCCGGCCTGGTGGTGTTCATCGC
>CAYGQN010000205.1:0-7728 GCA_964351795.1 uncultured Gammaproteobacteria bacterium | reverse complement strand
GCTGCCGGCGAGCCCGGCAGTGGCGTCGGCCGCGGGCGCCCGCGGCACGATGAACCGTGGCCGCAGCAGCACGGTGAGCGCCGGCATCAGCGCGAGGCTGGCAATGAAGGCGGCGGTCACCGCCACGGCCACCAGCGCCCCGAACTTCACCAGCGGCGGCACCTCGCTGCTGGTCAGCAGGACGAAGCCGAGCCCGATGGCGGCGAAGTTGAAGAACAGCGCGCGGCCGGTGCCGGGAAACAGCGGCGCCAGGCGCTCGGCCAGGCTGCCCGTGCCCGTCCGTGCCAGCTCCCGCATGCGATCCAGGGTGTGAATCGCGAAGTCGATTCCCAGGCCGATTGCAATGGCCGCGAACATCGACGTGCCCACGCCCAGCCAGATCCCGCCAAAGCCCATCACCGCGTAGATGACGAGAATCGACATGATCACCGGGATCAGGGCGAAGGCACCGGCGAGCGCCGAGCGGAACACCAGCGCGGCCATCAGCCACACCAGCACCAGGGAAATGGCCAGCGAGCGGAAATGGTTGTCGGCGATGGTCTGCAGCCACTGGTTGTTCACGAACACCCGGCCGGTGAGGTTGACCTCGAGGTCGGTGCCGGTGAACTCGCGCTGGATGTACTCCTGCAGCGCGGCGATGACCTGGCGATTGTTGGAATACAGGCTGCTGTTGAGACTGAAGCGCACGTTGGCACGCTGGTAGTCGTAGTCGATTTCCTCTTCGAAGTCGGTCGGGTCCCCGGTGGTGCTGTAGAGCAGGAACAACTGGGCGATGAGAAACGGATCCTCGGGCAGCGCATAGGCGTCGGCGCTGTTCTCCATCACCGCACGATGCATCTGCTTGATGTAGTCCACCACCGAGGTTGAACCCTGCACGCCGGGCAGCGTCTCGCCGAAGGCCTGCAGGGCCTCGATACGGCGCAGCGCCGCGGGCTCGAACAAGGCCTCACGCTGCGCGGCCTCCACCACCAAATCCAGGTAGTTCACCCCGTCGAAGTGTGCGTTGATGGCCGTGTCGGCCAGGTACACCGGCTCGTCGTGCTGGAAGTTCTCGATCTGGGATTCCTCGATGACCAGCCGCGAGGCGCCGACCGCCCCGAGCGCCAGCACCACCGCGATGCTTGCCACGACGGCGCGGGGCCTGCCGAGCACGAAGCCACCGAAGCGGGTGAGGGCCACGCTGATCACATCGCTGCGCCGATCACGTGCGAACGCCGGGCTGGGCCGGATGGGTACCAGGGCAATCACCGCTGGCAGGAACAGCATGCTGTAGACCCAGGCGATGACAACGCCGATGGCCGCGAACTGGCCGAAGGCGCGCATCGGTGGCATTTCAGCCCCCCACCACAGGCCAACGAAGCCGGCGACGGTCGTGAGGGTGGTGAGGCTTACCGGCCGCCACATCCGCGCCATTGCGCGGGCGATGTGCTGGCGACGGCTGGCCTCGGGCTGCATGGCGGCCAGCTCGTAGTACTCGCTCAGGATATGGATGGAGTCCGCCACCGCGATACCGATGAGAATCGGCAGCAGCCCGTTGGTAATCACGTAGAAGGGCACACCGGCGAAGGCCATCAGGCCGAGCGCACCGGCGGCCGTGGCCGCGACGATGAGGTTCGGGACGATGGCGCCGGTAGCGGTGCGGAAGGCCAGGATCAGCACCAGCGTGATCGTCAGTGCGGCCAGCGGGTTCAGCCGCTGGGCATCGCGATCGATGTAGGTGCCGAGGTAGCCCGAGACTGCCGCCTCGCCCGCGACGTGTACGGTCACGCCGGCCGGTGCTGCCGTGCTGTCGACCAGCGCCAGCAGCGCGTCGTAGGTCTGCTGGGCCCGGTCGTCGTTGATGACTTCGGCAATGATGAGCGTGCCGCTGCCGTCGCGGGCGACCATCGCACCCTGGTACAGCGGGAAGTCCTCGATGGCCGCCCGGATGGCGGCGCCGTCGGGCCGGCCACTGTCGCCGAGCTCGAAGAAGCGGTTGACCGCCATGCCATCGGCCGTACCGACGATGTTGCTCTCGGTGGCCAGGCTGCGGACCCGGTCCGGGTCGATGTTGTCGAGGCCCTGCACGGCCCGGGTCAGGGTGTCGACCAGTTCGAGCACTGCCGGTGCATACACGCCGTCCCTGGCCTCCGTGCTCACCGCGATGACAAAGGGATCGTCCAGGCCGAACAGTGCCCGCATACGGTCGCGATACACCACGGCCGGATCATCGGCGGCGATGAACGCGTCCGCGCTCGTGTCCTTGGCCAGTCGTGGCAGGCCAGCGGCCATGGCGATGATGCCGGCCAGGCCGAGCACCAGGAAGAGCAGGGGGCGGGCGGTGAGGCGCATGAACAGGCGTTCGGCCCGGGATGCCCGGGCCGTGCCGTCGCCGCTGGATGCAAGCATGTCGGTCGTCCTTGTAGTGATGGTCTGGAAGGGTGGGCCGGTGTTCAGCCGCCGGGCGACTGGATGCCCCGCTCGGGCGGCGTTGCGGGCGCGGCGTCCGGGCCGGCCTTGACGGCCAGCTCGCTGCCGGCGGTCACCGCCTGCATTGACATCGCGGCCAGGCGGGCCTGCTCGTCGTTGGCGCTGGCGCGCAGGGCGATGAAGTAGTAGAGGCTTGGATGGCGCGGGGACTGCGCAACCTCTGCAGCGGCCAGCCGGGCCCGCTGCCGGCTGCCGGCGAGGTGGTACCAGGGTGGGTCGAGGCGTGCCGGGGATGCCGTGCCCTCATCGAAGCGCGCGTTGGTGGCATGCGGTGCCGGCGGGAACACCGGCGCGGCGGCGGCGCAGGAGACCAGCGTTATACTGAGCAGTCCTGCCAGTGCGCGGCGGCGGCCACGCGCAGTGCGGGTGAATGCATGTGTCATGGTTGTCATCCTTCCTCGTTTCGGGTGTCGGGGCCGGCCCGTTTGCAGGTCCGGTTGCGGGAAGGCAAGTGTGCTGCGGTGATACCGCGCCAAACAGTTTCCGTGGGTATGTAACGTGGCGTTACATGGCCGACGGGAAGCGGAAACAGGAAGCTCTGCGCGTATGCTTGATTCCAATCTGCCCGGCGCGGGCGCGATTGCCGCGACGCTGGCCCGGATCCTCGCCAGCCCGTTGTTCGCCCAGGCGCAGCGGCAGAGCCGCTTGCTGCGCTACATCGTCGAGCGCAGCCAGGCAGGTACCGCGGGTCGGCTGGGCCAGTTCACCATTGGCATCGATGTGTTCGAACGCGATGCGGGCTTCGACCCGGTCACCGATTCGGTCGTGCGCGTGGAAGTGGCGCGGCTGCGCGCGCGGCTGCGCGAATACTACGAGGCCACGCCGGACGAGGTGGTCGTCATCCGCATCCCCAAGGGCCGCTACATCGCGGTGTTCGAACACAACCCCGCGGCGCTGCCGGTGGCCCCGCGTGGTGACAGGGCCGGCCAGCGGTCCGCCCGGCCCGTGCTGGCCGTGCTGCCCTTCGTGAGCCACACCAGCGAGGGCGATGACGATTACTTCGCCACCGGCATCACCGAGGATCTCATCACCGACCTCAGCAAGGTTTCCGGCCTGACCGTCATCGCCCGCAACTCGAGTTTCGCCTACCGCGATACGGCCACAGCGCTGGAGACCATCGGCCGGGAGCTGGGCGCAAGCCACGTGCTGGAAGGCAGCGTCCGCCGCGCCGGGGCGCGCCTGCGCATCAACGCGCAGTTGTCCCACTGCGCCAGCGGTGAGCAGGTCTGGGCTGAACGCTTCGACCGTGACCTGGCGGACATCTTCGAGGTGCAGGACGAAGTCGGCCAGCGGATCATCGCAGCGCTGGCGACCGCGCTGACGGCCCTGGACCGTTATCGCCGGGACGGCGTGGGCACCGTGAACCTCGATGCCTACGATTTGTACCTTCGCGCCACGACCCTGGGCTGGAGCCGCGCCGAGATCGAGGAAGCGGCGAGGCTGCTGGGTGCCGCCTGCGTGCTGGACCCGGAGTTCGCGCTGGCCCATGCCCGCCGTGCCAACCTGCTCTGGTACCAGTGGCAGGTGGGCTGGTACGGCGACGAGCGCCTGGGTGATGCGCTGGAGGCCGCGCTGAGGTCAATCGATATCGACCCGGACCTCGCCGAGGGCCATGCCATGCTTGCCTTCATCCGCTTCTGGCTGCACGAGCACGAGGCATCCGAGGCGGCCTTCCGCCGGGTGGAAGTGCTCGACCCCAACAACATCCGGAACATTGAACGGCGCGCCATCTGCCTGGCCCTGCAGGGGCGCGCGGAGGAAGCCGAGGCCTGCGTGGCCACCGTGCAGCGGGTCAACCCGCACGAGCCCTACTATTTCCCGCGCGCTGTCATCGCCTTCGTCAGAGGCCACCTCGACGCGGCCATCGACCTGTTGGAAGCCAGTGCCGCCCGCTTTCCTGCCTTCGTGCCCACGCGCATCTACCTGGCAGCGGCGCTGGCACTGGCCGGCCGCGCACCGGCCGCGGCCGCCCACATCGCCTACCTGCAACGCGAAGCGCCCGGCATCACCCCCCAGCGCCTGCTGGACAAGTTCTCCAGCGAGCGCTCCACGGCAGGGGAGATGCGTTCCGGCTTCCGGGAGGCCTGGCTGGCCGCTGACGGCGTGGCGTCAAGCTAGGCAACCACTGCCCGCCGGATGCAGGCAGTGGCCGCGACCTGGCGGGACGAGTTGCCGGCTCAGCGTGCCGGGCCGGCCTGCTCCAGGCCGGCAATCAGTGCGTCGAGGCGTCGGTCCCAGGGGGTTACCTTTTGCAGTGTGCGAGCGGCCTGCAAGGCCCCGGCCATGTTGCCGGCCCGCTGCTGGTAAGCGATCAGCGCGCGCAGGACAGCGGTGTCCACGGGTCGGGCCTGGTGCGCCTGCTCCAGCACGGCGATGGCGCGCCCGGTCGCGCCGGTGCCGTGCAGGGCAACGGCGTACACGTAGGCGTAACGCGACTCGGCCGGCGCCAGCTCGCGGGCCCGGGCGAGGGATTCCAGTGCCGCGGCACGATCGCCGGCGCGCACCCGCGCCAGGCCGAGCGCGTGGTGCACGAGCGCGTCGTCAGGGAATCGGGTCGCGGCCTGTTCCAGCAGGGCCAGCGCATCGGCGTTGCGGTCGTCGCTGCGCAGCAGGTCGGCAAGATTGACCCAGGGCGCCGGCAGGCCGGGTTCCAGCTCGAGTGCCTCGCGGTAGTACTGCGCGGCCGTGTCCGGGTCCGCCTGCGCCTGCGCCAGCGCCGCCAGGTTCAGATGCGCGAAGGCGCGTTCGGCGTTGACGGTCTGGGCATCCCGCCACGCCTGCAGCGCGACCTCGAAACCATCGTCCTGTGGCACGCCGGCGGCCTGCGTGCCCGCGCGCAGTGGCGCCAGGGCACGGGCGGCCCCGGCCCGTACGGTGAGGGCAGGATCGGTCAGCAGCGGCGGCAGCAGGCGTTCGCGCAGGCCCGGCGCGGCCCGGGACAGGACGTCCACCGCCGCCATGCGCACCAGGGCGTTCGCATCCGCCAGCGCATCGGCGAGCAGGCTGTCGAGCCCCGGTTGCGGATAATCCGCCAGCAGGGCGATGGCCGTGGCGCGCACGATGGCCGGGCTGGCGGCGTCCTGCGCCAGGGCGGCAAGATCGGCGCCGGCCCCGATCCCGCCACGGCGGCCGGCCGCGATGATCTCGCCGTAGTGCGCCTGCGCGGCCCGCGCCGGGTACCAGCGGCGGAAGCTGGCGGCCAGGGCCTGGCGATCCTGCCCGCGGTGGCAGTCGGTGCAGGCGTCCGGTGCGCCGATGGCCATGGCGATGTCGGGTCGCGGCACACGCAGGCCGTGGTCGTGCCGATAATCGATGCCCATGTAGTGCTTGCCGGGCATGTGACAGTCGATGCAGTCCGGTGCGCCCGCTGCGGCGGCATGCCGGTGGTGTGCGGGCGTATCGAAATGCTCGCTGGCATGGCATTGCGCGCAGACCCCGGCGCCCGGGGCACGCAGCGACAGGCTGTGCGGATCGTGGCAGTCGGCACAGCTCACACCGGCCGCGTACATCTTCGACTGCAGGAACGAGCCCCACACGTAGACCTCGTCATCGATCCGGCCATCGGCATGGTACAGGCCGGCCGTCAGCAGGGATGGGCGATGGCTGGCGAGCAGCGGTTCGCCGGGCCGGGCATCCTCGCTGAGCACCACGCGCCGGCTGTGGCATCGCGCGCAGGTGTCGATGGCCCGGCCATCGCTGCGCGGTGCGCTGAGGCTCGCGATGGCCTGGCCGGGCTCGCGCAGCCATTGGCCATCGTTGGCGTCCCTGAGCGCAAGGATGGCCGGCCAGGCCGGATCCTGGAAGGCGCCGGCCCCGGCCAGCGCGCCGTGGCGGGCGCCGGCGCCGTGACAGGCCTCGCAGGCGACATCCATCTCCGTGTAGCTGGTGGCGAAACTGCGCGTGGCCGTGGAATAGTGCTTCTGCACGGCGCTGGAATGGCATTCAGCGCACATGCTGTTCCAGTTCTGCTGGATGCCGGTCCAGTGCAGCGCGTCGCCGGGAGGGATGTCCGCACCGGCATACAGGTTGTACCAGCGCTGGCCGCCCGCGGCCGCCGGTCGTGCATCCCAGGCGACGCGAAAGGCCTGCAGGCGTCCGCCCGGCAGGGGGATCAGCAATTGCTGCAGCGGCTCCACGCCGAACACATGGCTGACGGTGAACTCCGCCGGCTGGCCGTCGGCGCCGGCGGTGCGTACCAGGAAGCGGCCATCGCGGCGATGGAAGTGCGCTTCGATGCCGTCGGCGGCGAAGTGCGCATCGTCGAAATCGCCTAGTACCGTGTCGGCGGTCGCCGGCTGCATGGCGAGATCGTGGTGGGAGCCACGCCAGGCCTCGTATTGCGCCCGATGGCAGCCGCCGCAGGCATCGGCGCCCAGCCAGGCCGCGTCCGCGCGCAGGACCGGGGCGCCTTGCGCCAGGGTTGCCAGCAGCCCGAGCAGCAAGCCGATGCACAGGCGGCTCGGCCTTGCCGCGCCGGCGGCCGGCGTTATCGCAGAGCGGGCGCGCTCACGCATGGCAGGGTAGCGCCGGGCAGGAAGTGTTCGGCTCCCGGTCGACATCCACGGTGTCGCCGGGCGCATCCACCGTCGCGGCACCGCGCGCCACTGTCATCGTCGGGCCACGCGAGCGATCCCGCGGGCGGCCCTGCACAGGCGCCAGGCTCTGGACAACTTCCAGCGGTGCCGAGGTGGGCGCGGTATTGGAGACGGGATCCACGAATGGCAGTTCCAGTCGCCGCATCCGGTCGTGCGCGATGTGGATGTCCGCAGGTCGATTGCTGCCGATGCAGGCGGGACGAGGTGGCTCGATGAAGCCGCCACGATTGATCCTGCATTCCGGCTCGCCGGGATCCGGTGTGCGGAACTGTACGTGCCTGCCAGGCGGCAGCTTTGCCTTCATGGCATCGGTTTGCAAGGGCATGACACATGGCCCCTCTGGGCGGGATTGCAGACCAAGGATACTACCGGCGTCCGCATCCGGGACGGGTACAGGTCCAGCCATGCCTGCGCTATCGGGTCATGCGTTGCGCAAATCCGATACCACCGGTGCCATCGGCGTCTGCAAAGTCATGCGTGACAGGTTTCGAGGCCGGGTAGGGCCGGTCAGGTTGCATTCCAGGGAGCGCACATGGCGTTGTTGAACCCGGATCCGCGGCACGTTGCGGGGTCGCAACGGCCGCGGCGGAGAAGAGCGCGATGACATCGCCCCGCAGTGGATGGTGGAGATGGAAGCGCAGAACCTGCGCCGTCTGCCCTTGCA
>CAYGQN010000204.1:0-7752 GCA_964351795.1 uncultured Gammaproteobacteria bacterium | reverse complement strand
ATTCAGTATCGCCCGCCGCGTCATCATGCCCTACGTCATCATCACGCAGGCACTGCCCAAGTTCGCACTGGCCCCGATACTGGTGATCTGGCTCGGCTTCGGGATGGGCCCGAAAATCATCATCGCGGCCCTTATCGCTTTCTTCCCCCTGCTGGAGAACACCTATCTTGGCCTGACCAGCACTCCCAGGGAGCACCTGGAACTGTTCCGTGCCCTGCGCGCCTCGCGCTGGACGACGTTGCTGAAGCTGCGCTTGCCCCATGCCGTGCCGGCGCTGTTCAGCGGCTTCAGGGTGGCATTGATGCTGAGCCTGGTCGGTGCCGTCGTCGCCGAGTACGTTGGCGCGAACAAGGGGCTGGGCGCTCTGATCATTGTTTCCCAGGGCACGCTCGACACGGAGCTGATGTTCGTGGCCTTCATCCTCCTGACGATTCTCGGGCTGGTACTGGACAAGCTGCATGGCCTTGTCTACCGGCTGGTCCTGCAGCGCCTGTACGGACGCACTGCCCTTCAGGACAGCGGCGCCGCGGCGCACGTGTCCGTGTGAACGTGATCGGCGCGCACGAACCCGGTGGCCCTTTGAACGGGCTCGAAGCAACCCTGACAACCTGGCGACAACAGCGAGCACAACGATGATGGAATTTGGCTGGAGAGTCCCCTCCTACGCACGCCCGAGCACGACAGCGGCGGAAACACGCGCACTGGTGCCCTACTTCACCAAAGTGGAGGAAACCGGTTTCGCCTCCCTGTGGGTAATCGATCACATGCTGGTCGCGCCCAACGTTTATTCCACCGCCTGGCAGGATCCGATGATGACGCTGGCGGTTGCCGGCGCGGTGACCGAGCGGATCAAGCTCGGCACCGCCATTCTCTGTGCGCCGATGCGGCATCCGACCCTGACGGCCAAGGAAGTCGCCAGCCTCGACAACTACGCCGGTGGCGGCCGCGTCATTCTCGGCGTCGGGACCGGCCACGACGAGAAGGAATTCGAGTCCGTGGGAGTGAAGAAATCGCAGCGTGGCAAACGCACCGACGAGGCGCTGGAACTCATCGGCCGCCTGCTGAGCGAGGACGACGTTCACTTCGAGGGCAAGTACTACCAGGTCGAGGGCGTCAGCATGTACCCGCGACCGGAGAAGCCGATTCCCATCTGGATCGGTGGCGGCACGCAGGTACACATCGTCGACAACCCGGACGTGCCTTTCATGGCGCCCGCCGTTCTGGAAAGAATCGGCAGGAACCGCGGCTGGATCTGCCGTTCCTCGGGTTCCAGCCCGGAGATTCTCAAGAACGACATCGACGTGGTGACCGAACACCTTGCGAAACAGAAGAACATGGACACCTTCACCGTGGCCCACGCCCAGTGGATACACATCGTGCCGTCGACCAACCGCGATCACGTCATCGAGGAGCAACTGGCTGCCTACCGCACGGTGATGGACTGCAAGCGCTCCGATGCCGACCTGCAGAGCGCCTACCTGTTCGGTACGATTGACGAGATGATCGAACGGATCCGCTCCATTCGGGATGCCGGTGTCGAACACCTGATGATCAACCCGCTGACCATGGACCCGGCGCAAATCGACCTGTTCGCCAACGAAATCATGCCCAACGTCTGACCCCAGCAATCGACCCGGGAGCACGCTCATGCAAGTCGTTCTTCACAACATCGGGGATATCTTCTCCGGCAATCCTGCCGAACCGAGCATCGAGGCCAGCGAGATTCTCATCGACGACGGCAGGATCACCGCCTTCGACGCCTCCGGGGCAACAAGTGCCGACATGGTGATCGACTGCAAAGGCATGGCGGTCGCACCGGGCCTGGTGGACACGCACATCCATCCGACGCTGGGTGACTACGCCACCAAACAGCAGTCCGCCGGCTTCCTGGAACGCATGGTGCACGGCGGTGTCACGCGGGCGATTTCCGCCGGCGAGGTGCATGTACCGGGGCGCACCGGCGCTGAATCGGCGCTTGCCATCGCCAGCGCCGCCTACTATTCCTTCGAGACCTTCCGGCCTTTCGGCATCAAGGTTCACGGCGGCGCCATGCTGTTCGAGAAGGATACCGACACCAGCCATATAGACCGGGCTCATGCCGCCGGGATGCGCATCATCGGGGAAGTGGGCATCGGCTCGCTGAAGGATCCCGTCCGCTCGGGCGAGCTGTCGATGTACGCGCGGGAGCTTGGCATGACCGTGCACATGCACTGTGGCTGCACCTCCGATCGCGGGCCCGGTGGAGATGCCCATCCCTACTTCTCCGCCGAGGATGTGCTGGTCGTCAAGCCGAGCATCGCATCGCATGCCAACACTTTCGCATCGCTCTCGGACGCGGACATCGACCTGCTGTGCGGGGACGAGGGCCCGCCCTTCGTCGAGGTGGTTCAGGCGGGCGGGACCCGGTCCATGCTGCGTGTCGTTGAACGTCTGAAGGAGCACGATGCCCTGTATCGCCTGCTGGTGGGCACGGACACACCTACCGGCTTCGGCGTGACCTCCCTCGGCATCATCAAGACCGTTGCCGACATCTGCTCGCTCGCGGACATAGCGCCGGACCTGGGCTGGGCGCTGGCGTCCGGCCAGGGAGCGCGGGCATTCGGTGTACAGGGCAATGCCCTGGCGGTGGGCGCCGATGCCGATCTGCTGGTCATGGATGCCTCTCTCGGCTCGCGCGAGGACGACGCACGCGCGGCCCTTGCCGCGGGGGAATGGCCCGGGATTGCCGTGGTCATGACCGAAGGCAAGCTGCGCATCACGGGCTCCCTTTGCACCCTGCGGGCGCGGCGCATCGCGGAGGTGGAGACACCCGGCTGACATGGACAAGCTGCGACAGTGTGCCGCCCGTGCCCGCGTGGCCGCGGCAGCAGGAAGGGCCGCTACTGGAGCAATGGGCGGCGACGATTGTAATATGCCGCCCGCCCGGGCCGCGACGGCTTACAAACTGTTATAAGATGATGTGATGGACGGATTCCAGAGACCGAAAACAGCACAGGAAGCAGTCCTTCGCGAGATTCGCGTGCGCTTGCTGGACGGGCGTATCAAGCCCGGCGACGCCATCCGTCCGGATGTCTTCGGTGCCGAGCTGGGCGTATCCGCTGTCCCCGTGCGCGAAGCCCTGCGCATCCTGGAGGGCGAAGGCCAGGTCAGCTATCGTCCGCACCGCGGCTACCTGGTCACGAAGCTGGATATCGACGACCTCAAGGAGATTCATCGCGTCCGCGAAATCCTGGAGGAAGAGGCCGTGCGCTGCGCTCTGCCCCGCCTCACCGACGAACACATCGCGCGCATGCACGAAGCGCTGCGCGAGATCGACGAGGTCAAGGGCGACGTGGTCCGGGTGAAGGCCGCCAACCGCAAGTTCCATATCACACTGATGGAGGCGGCGGAAATGCGGCACCTCGTGCGGCTCATCAGTTGGCTTTGGGACGCCTCAGAGCCCTATTGCTCGCTGTATTTCGTATTGCCCGAGAACCAGGCCAAGGTCGATGCCGAGCACAAGAGCATCATCGAGGCCGTGGAGGCCAGGGACGCGGACACAACGGTACACGAACTCAACGTGCACCGGCGTCACGCCCTGAAGGTGCTGGAGGTCGGCCTGTCCGCGGCGGCTGCCGGGGAAGCGGCGCCTACCGGCTCCTGATCCCGTTCCGCCGCGCCGCGGCGCCCGCATCCGGTTTCTCAGCCCCCCGCTGCGGCGGCGATATCCGCACGATCGATGTCGCGGTCGCCAATACGCGGGAACGGGCGGGAGCGGCTCGCCCCGGCGACCACAACCACCACCTCGTCGGCACGGGGCGCATCGACGATCGACGTCTGCGCAGTGTGGTAGTGCGACCGGGTCAGCAACTCGCCCTTGTGAACCATGGGCACGGTGATCGTTGCGCCAGGTGCGCCACGCGTATTGGCAAACACCAGGGTGCTGGCGCCGTTGGTGCGCTTGCGGATTTCCTCCCCGAACAACAGCGTGTGCACAACGGCCGCCGCATGCTCGAGTTCCCCGTCCGTGCCCACCAACGAGCCCTTGCCATAGGCTTCGATGTGATCAGGGGAACCGAACGCATCGACCAGGCGCTCGCCCATCAGCGCACCGAGCTTCGGACACACTTCGCGGATCAACGGCCGCAGGTCCGTGTCGCTGCCGGTACCAGCCCAGGGGTTGCGGATGACCGCTGCCACGATAACGGTGATCAGCGGTGGCGCGACCGGCGTTCCGGCCTCGAGGTGGGTCTCCTCGATAGTGACATGAATCTTGCGGATCGAATCGAGCATGAAAGGTTCTCCGGGTTGGTAGTGCCAGGCGGCGCTTCAGGACTGGCCGAGCAGATCGCGACGACGTTGTTCGATTTTGGTTCGCAGCGGCGGAAACACCTCGTCGGCGTCCACCGTGACGGCCAGCAGCACCGGCCCCTTGGACTGCATCGCCCAGGCGACGGCCTCGTCAAGGTCCGCGGCCTTGTCCACCGACCTGGCCTGTACGCCCAAAGCGGTGGCAAGTGCGGTGAAATCGATGGGGCCGAGCCTGACGAAGTGGTCCTCGCCATACATTTCCTCGGCCTGGTGCTTGAGGATTCCGAGCGCGCCGTCGATGAACACCACGGCGACCAGCGGCACGCCGTGCTCCTGGGCCACCACCAGCTCGCCCATGGTGTGCACGAAACCGCCGTCCCCGGCGATGGCGACAACCCGGGTGCCGTCCCGGCGCGCCAGTGCGGCGCCGATCGCCGCTGGCAGGCTGAACCCCATTGCATCGAACTCGCAGGACTGCAACAGGCGATCGGGGTGGGTGATATCCAGCTGATCGCAGACCCAGAGCCGATGGTTGCCGATGTCGGCCGAAAAGATGACCTCCGGCCCGGCATGCCGGTTCAGCACCTGCATGACCTCGGCCGCACTGAGCCCCTTCGCCGGGTCGTTCTGCGCCGCGCAGGGAACTGGCTTGCGTCCAAACCACGCAGAGCGGGCGGCTGCGCCATCGGCGAGTGCCTGCAATGCGGCTCCGGCATCGGCAGCCAGCCCATGGTCCACGGTGTACACCCGGTTGATCTGCGAGGGGTCGATATCGACCTGCACCAGGGTGGCATCGTCGGCGAACAGTGATGCACGCCAGCCGAAGCTCGTCTGCTCACCGAGGGCGCAGCCGACGATCAGCACCAGGTCCGCACCGGCAATCGCCTCGCGTGCCGTGTCGGTACCGTAGAAGCCGAGCATACCTACGCTCAGTTCGTGCGCGGTGTTGATGCTGCCGATGCCGGAACGGCTCGTGGCCACAGGGGCCCCGAGGTGTTCGGCGAGACTTTGCAGCGCGGCGCTCGCACCGGCACGCACCACTCCGTGGCCGGCGAGGATGGCCGGCCGGCTGCAGGCATTGAGCGCCTCGACCAGCGCCCCCACGTCGGCCGCGGCGGCCGGCAGGGATGCCGGGGCAAGCGGCAGCGGCGGCAAGGCCTTCTCGGCCTGGAAGTTCTGCGGGATCGCAATATGGACCGGCGCCGGCCGGCCACTCAGGGCAAGCTGGGTGCCGGTGGCCAGCAAGTGCGGCAACTCCTCCAGCGACACGGCCTGAACGGACCACTTCGTGAACGGTTCGAACAGGCCGACGTTGTCACAGTACTGGAGGATGTTGCGATGTACGTAGCGACGGTCGACCTGCGCCGACAGCACCAGCAAGGGGATGGAATCCGCCCAGGCGTTGGCGACCGCCGTGACCAGGTTCGTTGCACCGGGCCCGGGCGCGCCGGAGAACACCACACCGGGCTTGTCGGTAACCAGCGCATAGCCGGAGGCCATGTAGCCGGCGCCCTGCTCATGGCGCGCCGCCACGATTCGCGGCATGCCCAACTGACCCATCTCGTGATAAGTCGGCAGGAAGTGTCCGCCGGCAACGGTGAAAATGGTATCGATTCCGGCATTGCGGAATGCCTCTGCGATGAAGCGCCGGCCGGTGATTGGTTCTCCTGACACGTTCTAGACCCCACTTGATGAACAGCCCGGCCCGGAGGGCGGGGCAATCTGTTGTGCCGGATTTCAAAGACTTGCAATCCGGACTACCCGTCGCAAACGGCTGCCCGTGACTTCCTGCCGGGCAGACCGTTCGCATGATTTCCGATTTGCTATATTCTATCAACTATAATTTCGCGCGGCCAGATGGCCATCCAGCAATCGTGCACGGCAGCCAGGCAATGTCTTCCAGGTTTCAGGAATCGAGGGGCGGCAACCCGACGGCCAGATCCGGCACGGCCCACGCTCCGGCAGCGCACGATGCCGATGCACTGGCCGATCCCCGGCGGCGCCGACTCCTTGGCCGCGGTCTGCTCGCCTTGCTCGCCCAGATGCTCCTGCCCCTGGTGCCGCGTAACGCACGCCCGGGACTGCCGTCGAATGAAGCGGCGCCGGCGGCGCTGCGCGTGCTCACCTCCCGCCCGCTCAACGCCGAGACTCCGGCGCACCTGCTGGATCCGGACGTCACGCCCCGCTCGCTGTTCTTCATCCGCAATAACGGCCTGCCACCGGCTCAGACGGACGACACTGCCCGGGCCTGGACGCTGCGCGTCGATGGTGAGTCGTGCCAGCGACCAGCGGATTTCTCCCTGGATGCCCTGCGCGCCGGCTTTCCCGAGCACAGCCTGGAAATGGTCATCGAGTGCGGCGGCAACGGGCGGCACGAGTTCAACCCCGCAACCCCGGGCAACCAGTGGACGGTGGGTGCCGTTGGCTGCGCGCGGTGGACGGGCGTGCGCCTGCGCGATGTACTGGCGCACTGCGGTATCGCCGAGGACGCGGTCTACCTGGCTTACGAGGGAGCAGACAGGCACCTGAGCGGCCAGCCGGACAAGCGACCCATCTCCCGCGGCGTACCCATTGCCAAGGCGCTCGAGGAAGACTGCCTGATCGCCTGGGCGATGAACGGCAAGCCACTGCCACGCCAGCACGGCTACCCGCTGCGGCTGGTCATCGGCGGCTGGCCGGGCTCGGTCTCCGGCAAATGGCTGACCCGTTTGCTGGTGCGGGATCGGGTACACGACGGCGCCAAGATGGGCGGGCAATCCTACCGCCTGCCCTGCGAACCGGTGGCCCCGGGCAGCGACGTGCCCGACGAGCGGATGTGCATCATCGGGGCGATGCCGATCAAGTCGCTGATCACCGCGCCGGCGTCCGGGCTGAGCCACCCCGGCGGCCAGCCACTGCCGGTACGCGGCCATGCCTGGGCCGGCGACCGGGACGTGGCAGCCGTGCACGTCAGCACCGACTACGGGGCAAACTGGATGCCTGCGGAACTCCTGCCCCCGCCCAACCGCCATGCCTGGTGTCGCTGGTCCATCACACTGCCGGCCTTCCCGACGCCCGGCTACTACGAGGTGTGGGCGCGCGCCACCGATGCCGCGGGGCGTTCGCAACCGATGGTGCTGCCGGGATGGAATCCGAAGGGCTATCTCAACAATGCCTGCCACCGGATCGCGGTGCAGGTCATATGAAAGTGCTGGCGACCCTGCTGCTGGCGGCCGGCCTGGCAAGTACTGCCAGTCCCGCTGAACGCGATCCGGACACCGGCCTGTTGCAACTGGAAGGGTGGGAACTCGTCCGGGCGCAGTGCACGGCGTGTCACTCGGCCGATCTCATCACCCAGCAGCGCGGCAGCCGCGAACGCTGGCTGTCCATCATCCGCTGGATGCAGGCCACGCAGAACCTGTGGGCCTTCCCGCCGGCCACGGAGGCGCGCATCCTCGATTACCTCGCCCGCGCCTACCCGCC
>CAYGQN010000203.1:0-7813 GCA_964351795.1 uncultured Gammaproteobacteria bacterium | reverse complement strand
GGCGTGTTCGCGGCTGAAGCCGCTCCTACGGGGGCTTCGGGTCGGGGGAGCGAAGGCCGCCGGGCGCGGGATGAAGCCGCCGGCGTGTCAGTGCTGCTGCCAGTTTGCGGCCTCTGTCGCCGCGACCCGGTAATGTTTCGTGCACCAGCCAAGCACGATCCAGGCGAGGGCACCGGCCACCCCGGATACCAGCGCAATGGAGTAACGCAGCGCGCCCTCGTCGGCGAACACGTAGTCGGTCACCAGGGCAACCACCGTCGGGCCAAGCGTCAGCCCCATGAGCGAGATGACGAACAGGTACATGGCCGCAGCCTGGGCGCGGAACTGGTTCGGTGTAATCATCATCAGCGCCGAGGCGCCGGTGGCCGTGGACATGCCCGGCCCGACACTCGCCGGTATGAGCATGAGAAGCGCCAGCGCTGGCGTGGGCATCAGCGGCGCCAGGGTAGCCGCCGGCACGCCGATCAGCGTGCCGAGCAGGGCCACCGACAGGTGGGCATCGGCGCGGCCGGCGCGGTAGCGCCGGTCGGCGAGCCAGCCGGCGAAGTTCACCCCCAGCGGACCGAAGATGAGCATGATGAGGCCGTAGGCCAGCCCCACATCGCGGATACTCCAGCCCCAGGTGCGGATGAACATGGTGGGGATCCACGAGAAATAGGCGTAGCCGATGATGGTGACCACCGACATGCCGAGAAACAGCGTCGCGTAGGTGCGCCAGCGCGCCGCGAGGTAGCGCAGCACGAAGCTGAAGGCCGGCCGCTCGGTACCGGCCAGCAGCTCCTTGCGCGCCGGCTCGCGGATCCCCAGCATCAGCACCGCCAGCACCAGGCCGGGCAGGCCGACAATCATGAACACCGCCTGCCAGGGCTTGAGGGTGCCGATGAACGGCAGGGCCAGCGGCGGCGCGGTCTGCGCATAGCCGACGATCACGCCACCCAGGAGCATGGCAATCCCGACCCCGACCGAGATCCCCATGTTGTAGAAGGCGATGGCGCGGCCGCGGCTGTGCGGTGGGAAGTAGTCGGAGATGAGTGACATGGCACTGGGGGTGAGCGAGGCCTCGCCCACGCCCACGCCCACCCGGGCGACGAACAGGTGCGCATAGCTGCGGGCCAGACCGCAGGCCGCGGTCGCAAAGCACCACAGCGCTATCCCTACCGAAATGATGCTGCGCCGGCTGTAGCGATCCGCCAGCCGGGCAATGGGGATCCCCAGCACAGTGTAGAAGATGCCGAACGCCAGCCCCATCAGCAGGCTCATCTGCGTGTCGGACAGGTCCAGATCGGCCTTGATGGGCTCGACCAGCAGGGCCAGCACCTGCCTGTCGATAAAGGAAATCACGTAGGCCGCGGTCAGCAGCGCGGTGACGCTCCAGGCGTAGCGGGGTGGCGGATAATCTTCAGAATTGCTGTCAGCTGCCGATGATTTGTTGTTTTTTTGCACAATTAAGTCCGTTTATCGTGAAATCCGGGCAACGAAAACTGATATTTCAGCTTGCAAGGAAATGTCATAGGTCTATATCATTTGCAAACCAGTATGCACCGCTTCGCGGTTTCTTTCTCAGGGGGTTCAATCAATGCTTTGCAAAAACAAGAAACTGCTCTCGGTGAGCGCGCTTGCCGCGTCGCTGAGTGCGCCCGCCACGACACTGGCCCAGGGTCTGCTCGAGGAGATCACCGTTACCGCGCAGCGGCGCGAGGAAAGCCTGCAGGACGCGGCCATCTCCATCACCGCCTTCAGCGGCCAGCAGCTCGAGCGCCTGGGTGTTGCGGAAGCGCTGGACATGGCGCGGCTGGTCCCGAACCTCATCGGCCACAACAACACCGGCCTGGGTTCGGCGAACACCTACTCCATCCGGGCCCTGAACAACACCGAGTCCATCGCCACTTTCGACCCGCCGGTGGGCACCTACATTGATGACTTCTTCATCCAGCGCCAGAACGCCAACAACTTCTCGCTGTTCGACATCGAGCGCATCGAGGTCTCGCGCGGGCCGCAGGGCACGGTGTTCGGTCGCAACACCACCGGTGGCGCCATCCGCGTGATTCTGAAGAAGCCCGCCGAAGAGCGCGGCGGCTTCGTGGAAATGGGCTACGGCCGTTTCGACCGCTTCAACTTCCGCGGCAGCGTCGACCTGCCGGTGTCGGAGAACTTCCTCACCAAGATCTCGGCCTACTACATCAATGACGACGGTTTCGTGGACAACCTCACCACCGGCGAGGAAGGCCTGAACTCCGAAGAAACCGCCGGCGTGCGTGGCGCCTTCCAGTGGCGCATCAATGAGTCGCTGACCTGGGACGCCTCGGTGACCTGGTCGCAGATGGACCACGCCAACATGATCAACTTCGCCATCGACGCCCCCGGTGGTCCGCGTCACACCACCACCGGCCTGCGCGAGGACACCGCGCCGTTCGTGGGTCAGATAACCGGCGACAAGCAGAACGAAACCCTTGGCAACAAGGTCGAGAGCCTGTTCTTCACCTCGGACATCAGCTGGGAAACCGGCATCGGCCTGGTGAACATTCTCACCAGCTACAACATGCTGGACCAGGACTTCCTGCTGGACTTCTTCGAGGGCACCACTCCGGTGGGCGGCTTCGTCATCGCCAACCAGAGCGAGCACGACCAGTTCACACAGGAGTTGAAGCTGGTCGGTTCCGCGCTTGACGGCCGGGTGGACTACACCACCGGTTTCTTCTACTTCAAGGAAGACAACAAGACCGACTTCGCCGACATCTTCGGCGGCTTCGTGCTCGCTGATCGCATCATCGACAACGAGTCCGAGGCCTGGGCCCTGTACGGCCAGGTGGACTGGCACCTGACCGACAAGTTCACGCTCACCGGCGGTATCCGTTACACCGACGAGGAGAAGACCTTCTCCATTGCCGGCACCAGCTTCCTTGGGCCGCTTTCCGATGCGTCACTGGCGGCGGCCGGCATCCCGGATACCATCTCCGAGAAGGTCTGGACGCCCAAGGTGGGTGCCGAGTATGCGTTCAACGACGACCTGATGGTCTACGTCTCGGCCACCCGCGGCTTCAAGTCCGGCGGCTGGAATGCGCGCGGCACCACCGTCGGCGCCCTGCTGCCCTTCGGCACGGAGTCGGTGTGGAGCTACGAGGGTGGCATGCGTGCCGAGTGGCTGGACGGCCGCCTGCGTACCAACGTCAACCTGTTCTGGATGGACGTGACCGACTACCAGCTGCCCTCGGCCTTCGTGCCGCCGGGCGGGGCCCTGACCTTCATTACCCGCAACTTCGCCGACATGGAGAACAAGGGCATCGAGCTGGAAATCACGGCCAACCCGATCGAGCGCCTGAACATGTTCGTGAACTTCGCCTACCAGGATGCAGAGTTCAAGAACCTCAACGCCAACGTGCTGAACCAGCAGCAGCTGTGCATCAATACCGGTGCGCAGTGCGGCCAGGGTATCGTCGGGCCCGACGGCTCCATCCAGACGCCCAACCGTGCGCCGGAGATCACGCTTGCCACCGGTGCCAGCTACGTGCAGCCGGTTGCCGGTGCGATGAACCTCGTGCCGAACATCACGCTCATCCATTACGGTGAGCAGACCATCAGCACCAGTGGTCTTGGTGCGCCGCTGCAGCCGCAGTTCCTCGGGCCGCCCTCGCAGCCGAAGTTCGGCGGTACCGTCCTCGATGGTTACACCACCATCAACGCCGGTATCACGCTGGAGAACACCGCCCAGAACTGGGATCTCACCCTGGAGTGCAAGAACTGCACGGACCGGGATCGCCGGACTTCCAACCTGCCGCCGTTCATCTACCTGGACGATCCGATGACCTGGCGCCTGGTGGGCCGTTACCGCTTCTGAGCGGTAGCGCCAACGGCAGTCAAGGAAACGCGGGCTTCGGCCCGCGTTTTTTTTGGTTCATCGCCAGACCCTGAGGCGCTGCGAGGGAAGCTGACTGGGCGCGCGGCTGAAGCCGCTCCTGCGGAGCATCGAAGCGTGGGGGTATTCGCGGCTGAAGCCGCTCCTACCGTGCCCGGGTCGGGGGAGCCTCGGGGTCGTGGTGGGAACCGGTGGGCCAGGGCGCTTCTCCTTGTGGTTGGTGGGGTCAATGGCGTGGAACCTACCATCGTCCGGGGTGGGGTGGCACAATGCCTGCCCGCATCAATCCGCAGTTTTTCCAGAGGAGGTTATCGTGGCTATCAAAGAAGGTGACAAGGCCCCCCAGGGCAGTTTCGGTGTCATGACCACCGACGGTCCTGCCCAGATGAGTACCGATGATCTGTTCGGCGGCAAGAAGGTCGTGATTTTCTCCGTGCCCGGCGCATTCACGCCAACCTGCTCGGCCAAGCACCTGCCCGGGTTCGTGCAGCATGCCGACGCCATTGTCGGCAAGGGCGTGGATACCATCGCCTGCCTGGCCGTGAACGACGTGTTCGTCATGGATGCCTGGGGCAAGAGCGCCGGCGCCGACGGCAAGGTGGCGATGCTCGCCGACGGCAACGCCGACTACACCCGGGCGCTTGGCCTGGAACTGGATGCCAGCGGCTTCGGCATGGGCACGCGCGGCCAGCGCTTCGCCATGGTTGTCGAAGACGGCACCGTCACGAAGCTGTTCGTGGAAGAGCCGATGGCCTTCAAGGTGAGCTCGGCCGAGCACGTGCTCGAGAACCTGTAATCCCGCGCATCCGGGGTGGTCGCTTCGCGGCCGCCCCGGTCCTGCCTCAGTCCGTGCCGACGCGCACGATCACCTTGCCGAAGCTGTCCCCGCGCATGAGCCGGGCGAAGGCCTCCGGCGCCGCTTCCAGCCCCTCCACGCGATCCTCCCGCCAGGCGATCCGGCCCTCGGCCAGCCAGGCGGTGACACTGTCCAGCATCTGCGCGCGAAGGTCCTCGTGGTCGTACACCACCAGGCCGCGCACCGTGGCGCGTGCCTTGATGATCAGCGCCGGGTTCGGCCCCGGCGGCGCCTCGGCGCTGTTGTACTGCGCCATCAGGCCGCACAGCACCACCTCGGCACCAATGGCCAGGCGCTCCATCGCCGCCTGCAGCACGTCGCCGCCGACATTGTCGAAGTAGCGGTCGATGCCGTCCGGGCAGCAGCGATCGAGCCCGTCCCGCAGGGCCTCCTGGCGGTAGTTGATGCATGCATCGAAGCCGGCGGCGTCGGTGAGCCAGGCGCACTTGGCCTCGCTGCCGGCAATGCCCACCACCCGGCAACCGCGCAGGCGTGCCATCTGCCCGACCATCGAGCCGACCGGCCCGGCGGCCGAGGACACCACCAGCGTGCTGCCGGGCCGGGGCGCTGAGAACAGGCGCATCACGCCGGCATAGGCGGTGAGCCCGGGCATGCCGGCGATGCCGAGCGCCAGTGACGGCGGGGCCAGGCGCGGGTCCACCGCGGTGGCGGCGGCGGCCGGGATCACCGGGTGGCTCTGCCAGCCGCTGTGGGCACAGACGAGATCCCCGGCGGCGAACTGCCCGCTGCGGCTGCTGACCACGCGCGAGATGGCCTCGCCCGCCATGAGCTCCCCGGGGTGGATGCGGCCGGTGAGATGCCGGCCACTGATCTTGCCGCGCATGTATGGGTCCAGCGACAGGTACAGGGTCTCGCAGGCCAGCTCGCCATCGGCCGGTTGCGCCGCTGCAGTGGTTTCGAGTTGGAAGTCATCGGCCGCGGGCAGGCCCTCGGGCACCCTGTGCAGCAGAACTCGTGTGTTCATTGGTATGCTCCGGGGCTGATTCTGACGATGGCCTTGGGGCCTGAATTAAATGTTATATTCGTATAACATTTGCCATCCTAACCTCCGGCGCGCCCGTACGCCACAGGAGCCGCATCATGTCTCAACCTGCAGAGCAGCAATCCGATCTCATCGCGCGCCTGTGCGCCATCGTCGGCCAGGACGATGTCCTTGTCGACGCTGACAGCCGCAGCTTCTACAGCCAGGACGTCTACAGCACAGGGCCGATGGCGCTGGCCGTGGTGCGCCCGGACAGCACGGCGGAGCTGGCCGCTGCCGTGGCGGCGGTCACCGCGGCCGGGCTGGCCGCCGTCCCGCGCGGGGGCGGCATGTCCTACACCAGCGGCTATGTACCCGCCGAGCACGATTCGGTGATGTTCGATCTCAGCCGCATGAACCGCGTGCTGGAGATCAACGAGCAGGACATGTACGTGCGCGTGGAATGCGGCTGCACCTGGAAGGAACTGCACAAGGCCCTGGAGGGAACCGGCCTGCGCACGCCCTACTGGGGCACGCTGTCGGGGATCCGCGCGACGGTCGGCGGCGGCCTGTCGCAGAACAGCATCTTCTGGGGCTCGGGCCGCTTCGGCAGCGCGGCCGACACGGTCATCGGCCTGGAGGTGGTGCTTGCCGATGGCAGCGTCGTGCATACCGGCGCCGGTGCCCAGCGCAACGCCGGGCCGTTCTTCCGCCACTACGGCCCCGACCTCACCGGCCTGTTCACCTGCGATACCGGTGCGCTCGGCTTCAAGGCCGTGGCCAGCCTGCGCCTGATCCCGCAGATGGACCATCGCGAGTACGCCTCGTTCAACTTCCAGGACTACCCCGGGCTGGTGCAGGCCATCTCCGCCATCTCCCGCCGCGGCCTGGCCATGGAGATGTTCGCCTTCGATCCCTACCTGCAAAGGCAGCGCCTGAGGCGCGAAAGCCTGGCCAAGGATCTCAAGGCGCTCGGCGGCGTGATGAAGTCCAGCGGCTCGGTGGTCGGCGCCCTGCGCGAGGGGGCGAAGGTCGCCATGGCCGGGCGGCGCTACATGGATGACGTGCGCTGGTCGCTGCACATCACCGTGGAGGAGAGCACGGCGGCCGGCGCCAGCGCGGCCATGGCCGAGGTGCAGGCCGTGTGCGGCCAGCACGGTGGCGCGCCTATCGAGAACACCATCCCGAAGATCATGCGCGCCAACCCGTTTACGCCCCTGAACAATGTCCTCGGCCCGGACGGCGAGCGCTGGGCGCCCATCCATGTGGTCATCGCGCACTCGCGCGCGGCGGGCCTGATGGATGCCATCGAGGCCCTGGTGGCCGAGCGGCGCGCCGCACTGGATGCCCAGGGGATCGGCTTCGGTTACCTGCTGGCGAGCATCGGCTACAACGGCTTCGTGATCGAGCCGGTGTTCTTCTGGCCCGATGAGCTGCGCGCCCTGCACCTGGATACCATCGAGCCGTGGCTGGCCGCGAGGCTGCCGCGCCCGCAACCCAACCCGGCTTCGCGTGCCGAGGTGGAACGCCTGCGGGCCGATCTCATGCACCTGTTCAGCGAGCACGGCGGTGTGCACATGCAGATCGGCAAGGCCTATCCGTACCGGGATGGCCTGCGCGAGGAGAGCTTCCGCGTGGTGGAGGCGATCAAGCAGGCGCTGGATCCGCAGGGCCGGATCAACCCCGGTGCCCTCGGGCTGGACGGGCACTAGGGCATGCGGCCGGGCGCGACGGGCGTCGGCGCGGCCGCCCGGGGCTGATGTTCGACACGCTGGCGAGCTACGTGGATATCGGCACGCCCGGCGCGGCGCGGCGTGTCCACCTGCGCCGGGCCGGGGTCGGCCCGGCCATGCTGATGCTGCACGCCTCGCCGATGTCCTCGAAGGCCATGCTCCCCCTGATGGCCGCCGTGGCCGACACGGTCACGGCCATTGCCCCGGATACGCCGGGTTACGGCTTCTCCGATCCGCTGCCGGCGGTGCCGGCGGACCTCGCGCCCTACGTGGCGGCGCTGGACGCGCTGCGCGAGCAGCTGGGCCTGGAGCGCATGCTCCTCTACGGCACCGCCACCGGGGCCCAGATCGGTATCGAGTACGCGCGCGCCCACCCGGCCCGCGTGCAG
>CAYGQN010000202.1:0-7818 GCA_964351795.1 uncultured Gammaproteobacteria bacterium | reverse complement strand
TTGCCGACCTCGGCGCGTTGCCGCCAGGCGATGGCGAGGTCCCGCCGGACCACGGCGGCAAAGGCGCTGAGTTCGATGCTCTGGTTCATCGGCGGGGTCGTCAGCGGCTGCGGGAGCCCTGGGAACACGATTCTGCGGCTGATCCGGTGGTGTACAATACCCTACTCGCATGCAACAGTTGAGGGCGCCCGTTTGCCGCACTACGGCTGGCGGAACAGACCATCGTCAAGGGCAGGCACCGGCACAGCGGGCGGCATCCGCCGGACCCGGCGTGGCTGAACCCCGCCTCGTGGTCGCCGGCCTGCGCTGCGTGCGTGGCCAGCGCGCGCTGTTCGAGCACCTGGACCTGGAACTCGCCGGCGGTGAATGCCTGCGGGTGTGCGGCGCCAACGGCGTTGGCAAGACGAGCCTGCTGCGTTTGCTGTGCGGAATCGGCCACGCCGATGCCGGCCGGGTGCTGTGGCGCGGGCAGCCGGTGCGCAACGCCAGCGCGGCCACGCGGGCGGATATCCTCTACCTAGGTCATCTCACGGCCATCAAGGAAGCATTGACAGTGCAGGAAAACCTGAAGGCCTTCTGCGGGACAGCCGAACCGGCCGCCGCCGGGCAGATCATCGATGCCCTGCGGGCCGTGGAACTGGCGCCGCTGCTGCACCGGCCCGTGCGCACGCTGTCGGCCGGTCAGCGGCGTCGTGCCGGCCTGGCACGGCTGTACCTCAGTTCAGCCTCGCTGTGGCTGCTGGACGAGCCGTTCACCGCGCTGGACCCGGCGGGTGTGGGTCTGGTTGGCGAACTCGTGGGCAGGCAGCTGGCGCGGGGCGGCTGCGTGGTGTTCACCGCCCACAGTCCCGACGGCCCGCTGCCGCAGGCGCGGCACCTGGATCTCGACCACTGGCAGCCGGCAGCGGCTGCGGCGGAGGCGCTGCATGGCCCTGCTTGAGCGCTTCTACCGTTATGCCTCGCCGGCCGTGTTCTACCGCTTCGCCGGTGCGGTGCTGCCATGGGTGGCCGGGATCACCCTGGCGCTGATGGGCTGGGGGCTGTACCTGGGGCTGTTCGTGGCGCCGCCGGATTACCAGCAGGGCGACAGCTTCCGCATCATGTACGTGCACGTGCCGGCGGCCTGGATGTCGCTGTTCGTGTACGTGGTCATGGCCGCCGCCGGTGCCACCGCGCTGATCTGGCGCGTGAAGGTGGCCGAGATGCTGGCCTCTGCCAGCGCCCCCATCGGCGCTGCCTTCACCTTCATCGCCCTGGTCACCGGCTCGCTGTGGGGCAAGCCCATGTGGGGCACCTACTGGGTCTGGGATGCGCGCCTGACGTCCGAGCTCATCCTGCTGTTCCTGTACCTGGGCTTCATGGCGCTGGAGTCGGCCATCGAGGATCCGCGCCGCGCGGCCCGCGCCTGTGGCCTGCTGGCCGTGGTGGGCGTGGTCAACGTGCCCATCATCCACTTCTCGGTGGAGTGGTGGAACACCCTGCACCAGGGCCCGAGCGTCTCGCGTCTGGACGCGCCGGCCATCCATCCAAGCATGCTCCGGCCGCTGCTGCTGATGGCGCTGGCCTTCCAGCTGTTCTATTTCTGGTGCCTGCTGCTGCGGGTGCGCGCGCTCCTGCTCGAGCGCGAGGCCGGCAGCCAGTGGGTTCGCGATGCGCTGCGGCAATGACAACAACCAGGCTTGAGGCTTTTGGCATGGGCAAGTATGCGTTTTTCGTCTGGGGCTCCTACGGGATCACCGCGCTGGTACTGCTGCTGAGTGTGGCGCTGCCCTGGCTGCGTCTGCGCGGCGTGCGGGCTCGTCTTCGCGAAGCCCTCGCCGCCACGGATGCCCGCCCATGACCCCGCGTCGCAAGCGTATGCTGTTCGTCGGGCTGGTGGGCCTGGGCGTGGCGGTTGCAGTGGGACTTGCCCTGCGCGCTTTCCAGGGCAATCTGCTGTTCTTCTTCAGTCCCTCGCAGATTCTCGCCGGTGAGGCGCCGCAGGACCGCAGCATCCGGGTCGGCGGGCTGGTGGTGGAGGGCAGCGTCGAACGCCCCGAGGGCGAGGTGACCGTGCGGTTTGAAGTCACCGATTCCGTCAAGCAGATCCCCGTGGTGTTCTCCGGGCTGCTGCCGGACCTGTTTCGCGAAGGCCAGGGCATTGTCGCCATCGGGCGTCTGGATGGTACCGGTACCCTGGTGGCCGACGAGGTGCTGGCCAAGCATGACGAGAACTACATGCCCCCCGATGTCGCCGAGGCGATTGCCACTGCCCGTGAGGGCGGGGCGATGGTCGAGTCTCCACACTGAGCATCGCGGCCGCCCGCGGTCGCGATGGTTCCACCCAACCCGGTACCGCCAGCAGCCGCGGCGGGCACCATGCCATCGATTACATACCTTGTTCCCGGGCACGGCGTCCTGTGCCCGACTGGAGGCAGCATGAACGAAAACGCCGACACCCGCCCCACCCTGGTCGTTCGCAATGCCGAGCTGGGTGACATCCCGGCGCTCATTGCGCTGAACAAGCGCGTGTATCCGGACATGCCGCCCTACAGCGCCGACATGCTGAGAGGGCAGATCAACCATTTCCGCGAGGGCACGTTCGTGGCCGTGTACGAGGAGGAAATCGTCGGCTACTGCGCGACCTTCGTCATCGATGGTGAAATCTGCCTGAGGCCGCACAGCTGGAGCGAGATTACCGGCGGCGGCTATGCCTCGCGGCACGATGCCGACGGTGACTACCTGTATGGCATGGAGGTGTTCATCCACCCGGACTACCGCGGCCTGCGCATCGGCCGCCGCCTGTACAACGAGCGCAAGAAACTGTGCGAGTACCTTGAATTGAAGGGCATCGTCTTTGCCGGCCGCATCCCCGGCCTGGCGCGACGCATCGCCAAGGTGGGTACGCCGCAGGATTACGTGCGCATGGTCCAGGACAAGCACCTGCGGGATCCGGTGCTCAATTTCCAGCTGCGCAACGGCTTCGAGGTGCTCGGCGTGATCCCGGATTACCTGCCAAGCGATCGCGAGTCCCTGGGCTACGCGGTGCACATGATCTGGCGTAATCCCACCGTGGCTGCCGAGGAGGAGGGGCGTCGCGGCGTGGCAACACCCACACCGCAGAACATGGTGCGAATCTCGGCGGTGCAGTTCAAGCAGCGACGGGTACAGTCCTTCGAGGAGTTCGAGCAGGAGGTGGAGTACTTCGTGGATGTCGTCGCCGATTACGGCGCCGATTTCGTTGTGTTTCCCGAGCTGTTCACGCTGCAATTGCTGTCCCTGGAGGCGCAGACCCTCACCCCGATGAAGGCCATCGAGCGTCTGACCCAGTACACGGGGCGCATCAAGAACTCGCTGAAGGACATGGCGATGCGCTACAACGTGAACATCATCGGCGGCTCGCACCCCACCAAGACCGAGGAGGGTGATGTTCGCAACATCTGCTACGTGTTCCTGCGCGACGGCTCGGTCTACGAGCAGGCCAAGCTGCACCCCACGCCCAATGAGAAGCGCTGGTGGAACATCAAGGGCGGTGACGAACTGCGTGCCATTCCCACCGACTGCGGCATGATTGGGGTACTCATCTGCTACGACTGCGAATTCCCCGAGGCGGCGCGGCACTTGATCAACCAGGGGGCGCGATTGCTGTTCGTGCCCTTCTGTACCGACGAGCGCCAGTCCTACCTGCGGGTGCGCTACTGCGCGCACGCCCGCGCGGTGGAGAACCAGTGCTACGTGGTGATGTCAGGCAATGTCGGCAACCTGCCGAACGTGGCCAACATGGACATCCAGTATGCCCAGAGCTGTATTCTCACGCCCTGCGATTTCCCTTTCGCGCGGGACGGCATCGCCGCCGACACCACGCCGAACGTGGAGATGGTGGCCGTTGCCGACCTCAGCCTGGATACGCTGGTGGCGGCGCGCAACGCCGGCACGGTGATGAACCTCAAGGACCGGCGCTTTGAACTGTACGACGTGCGCTGGAAAACGGTGACGGACTGATCGGTGCTCAGTCGGCCAGCCCGGCCCGCCAGTCGCGCGCGGTGTTGCCGCAGGCAATGAAATGCGGGTTGAGAATGTTCTCCTTGGCGTTGTAGGACACGGCCCCGCCGTCGGTGCTCAGCATCTCGCCGCCCGCGGCCCGCAGCACGGCGTGCGCGGCGCCGGTGTCCCACTCCGAGGTGGGTCCGAGGCGGGGGTAGACGTCGGCGCTGCCCTCGGCAACCAGGCAGATTTTCAGGGAGCTGCCCATGGGTACCATCTCGTGGCGGCCGAGCCGGGCCAGGTAGGCATCGAGCAGCTCGCCGCGATGCGAGCGGCTGCCGACCACCCGCAGCGTGTCCGGAAGCTCGTCCTGCACCCGGATCGGCACCCGTGAGCCATCCGCCTCGACCCGCCACGCGCCGAGCCCGTCCGCACCGATATAGCTGCACTGGCGGGCGGGGGCATGGACCACCCCGAGCACCGGGACATTGCCATCGATGAGGGCGATATTGACGGTGAACTCGCCGTTGCGCTTGATGAATTCCTTGGTCCCGTCCAGCGGATCCACCAGCCAGTAGCGCGCCCAGGTGGCTCGCTCTTCGAATGGCGCCAGCCCCGACTCCTCTGAAAGCACGGGCAGCAGTGGTTCGAGCCCGGCCAGGCCCGCCATGATGCACTCGTGGGCCGCCAGGTCGGCCTCGGTGAGGGGGGAATTGTCGTCCTTGTGCTCGACCTCGAAGTCGCGTTCGTAAACGGCCATGATGCGTTCACCGGCGGCCAGTGCGATATCGAGAACGGCGTCCAGCAGGGGTTGCGTGGCAGTCATCGGGTATCCCGTGGGTTTGGTTATGCGAAACGATTGTAACGTCGCGCACGCGAATATAACGGACCGGGGCACAATTGGTTACCATCGGCGCCCGTGCGCAGCTGCGCAGAATCGGACCGTGCCGTCCCCCGCCGGGCCGTGCCCGGTGAAAGTGGAAACGCCATGACCCCGGAAGCCTGGTTCACCCTTGCCGTCATCACGCTGGTCACCGCGGCGCTTGCCTCGAACAAGGTGGCCCCGGAGATGGCCATGCTCGCCGGCCTGACCGTGCTGCTGGTTGCCGATGCAGTCGTCGGCGACGTGCTGCCACTGCCGCGGGCACTGGCCGGCTTTGCCAACCCGGCAGTGATCATGATTGGCGCGCTGTTCGTCGTGGCCGCGGGCCTGACGGAAACCGGTGGCCTGTCCACCGTGGCGCAGTACCTGCTGGGCGTGCCGAGGACCACCGTCGGTGCGCAGTTGCGCATGATGGCCCCGGTGGCGATGCTCAGCGGCTTCATGAACAACACCCCCATCGTGCTCATGTACCTGCCCATCATCCACGACTGGGCTAGGCGCCTGCGGCTGAGTCCGTCCAAGCTGTACATGCCGCTGAGCTTCGCGGCTCTGCTGGGCGGCAAGATCACGCTTATCGGCACTGCCTCCAACGTGGTCGTGATGGGCCTGTACATGAAGTTCGTCGAGGCGCGCCTGGCCGCCGAGCAGGCCGGCAATGCCCCTGCCTGGCTGACCGACCTCGGCGTCGAGCCCCTCGGTACAACGGCCCAGTTCTGGGCTGTGGGCGCACTCGGCCTGCCGACGACGATTGTCGGCATCGCGCTGATACTGCTGACCTCGCGCTGGCTGCTGCCCGAGCGCCGACCGGGGGCGGCTTCGGTGCTCGACGCACGCCGCTACCAGGTCGAGATGCAGGTGCAGCCCGGCTCGCCCATCGTCGGCCGCAGCATCGAGGAGGCGGGGCTGCGCCATCTGCCGGGGCTGTACCTGACGCAGATCGAGCGCAACGGGGAGATCCTGCATGCGGTGGATCCGGATTCACGCCTGGAGGCCGGCGATGTGCTGAGCTTCGCCGGGATCCTGGAGTCGGTGGTGGACCTGCGGCGCATCCGTGGCCTCGTACCGGCCACCGACCAGGTGGAGAAGGTCATGGCCGAGCGCCAGCAGCGCACGCTGGTGGAGGCCGTGGTGTCCCGGAATTCCCCCCTGGTGGGGCGTACCGTGCGCGAATCACGGTTCCGGACCCGGCTCAATGCCGCCATCATCGCGGTGCACAGGAACGGCGAGGCGCTGCGGCGCAAGATCGGCGACATCGTGCTTCGGCCCGGCGACACCCTGCTGCTCGATACGCATGCAGGCTTCGTGGAACTGCATCGCAACAGCGACATGTTCTACCTGGTTTCCAACGTGGCCGGCTCCAGTCCGCCCCGGCACGAGCGCGCGTCGATGGCGCTTGGCATCATGGGCCTGCTGATTGCCCTGCTGACGCTGTCGCCCCTGCCGCCGGTGGTGGCGGCGTTGTCCTGCGCCACGCTCATGGTGGTGGCACGCTGCCTGCCCGCCTCGGTCGCGCACGAGCGCGTCGCCTGGCCGATTCTCATCGTCATCGGCTCCGCGCTCGGCATGGGCGAAGCGCTTACCCACACCGGTGCGGCCCAGGCCATTGCCGAGTCCATCATGAGCGTGTTCCAGGGCAGTGGTCCGCGACTGATGCTGCTGGTGATGTACATGATCACCATGCTCTTCGCGCAATTGATTACCAGCTATGGCGCGGCGGTGCTGATGTTTCCCATCACGATGGTGGCCACCGAGGCCCTCGGTGTGAACCCCGAGGCATTCGTGATGACGCTGATGGTGGCGGCGGGCAGTACCTACCTGACGCCGATTGCCTACCAGACCAACCTGATGGTGTACGGCCCCGGCGGCTACCGCTTCCTGGACTACACGCGCCTCGGCCTGCCGCTGGTGCTTGCCATCGGCCTCACCTGCACGCTGCTGGCGCCGCTGTTCTTCCCGTTCTTCGGCTGACGGGGGGCTCGGCGCCAGGGCCGTCAGCCCTCGAAGATGTCCAGCGGCAGCACCGCCGAGACCATCATGTTCGGCACGTCCACGAGCTGACCGATACGCAGGTCCACCGCGGCCGATGCCACCACCAGGGCCTGCTCGCGGCTAAGGCCACGCTCGCGCTGCATCCACTCGATCATGCGGATGAGCGCATCGCGCGTGGCCAGGGTGAGATCCTCGGCGACATTCTCCAGCGCCGCCAGCTTGGGGCTGTCCAGCCATGCCAGGTGAGGTGGCAGCTCCCCGGCCTTTTTCAGGGGCAGGCCGGTGGTGGCGTGGAACCGGGTCGGCTCGCATCGCTGCATCTGGCCGCTGCCCTCGAAGTGCGGGCTGCTGATGTGCCGGCCGGCGCCCTTGCGCAATTCGCAGCGCAGCGTGACCCGTGCCGCCATCTCGATGGCGCTGCCGCAGACTTCGCCGTCACCCTGGGCGAAGTGGACATCACCGCACCACAGGCCCGCGCCCTCGACGAATACCGGGAACACGATGGTGGTACCGATCTGCATGCCCTTGATGTCCATGTTGCCGCCGAACTCGCGCGGCGGCGTTGTGCGCAGCCCCTCGGCGGCGTAAGGCGCGCCGGGGCCGAACAGGCTGGCCGGCACCGCGCCGGCGGGCTCGGGTGGCATGACCATGCCACCGGCTTCCAGAAGGGCCTGTTCGCGCGCCAGCGCGGCGCGGTGGCCGGCCGCATCCGGCAGCACGCCGATGGAGCCGGGAAAGGCGGACATGGGAATGCGCACGCCCGGGATCTCGTGACACCAGGCGGCAAGCCTGTCCAGGTGCCAGTTGGCGATGAAGGGCTCATCGAACAGGTCCCGCAGAAAGCCGAAGCCCGGGGCAATGGCGGTAAAGCCGTACTCACCCGGTTCGATGTCCACCACGGTGACAGCCAGTGCATCACCGGGCTCGGCGCCCTCGATGGTGATCGGGCCGGTCATCGGATGGACGCGGTTGAGGTCGGCCGC
>CAYGQN010000201.1:0-7871 GCA_964351795.1 uncultured Gammaproteobacteria bacterium | reverse complement strand
CGCGCCTGCGGGCGCGAGCGCAGCAGGAAGCGAGCACGCGAACGCCGGTAGCGAGGGCGCCATGGAGGGCGCGCGAGCGGTAGCGGGGCGGGGCACCGCCGCGACACCCACCTCGAACCACGTTAACCCGAACGAAACCTACATCGCGACACCCACCAACAACAACGGCACCCAGAACAAAGCCGCCGAGCGCGAACCGGCGCTATCGCGGCTGAAGCCTCCTACGGGGGCTACAGGCCGGGGGAGCGGAGGCGGCAGAGCCGGACCCGGCCAGGCGCGGCGGTCAGTCGGGCTCAAGCCGCCGAGGCGAAGGGAAATCCGGCGCCCGCTTCAGCTCCCGTACTGGTCGCGCAGCGCGCGCTTGAGCACCTTGCCACTGGGATTGCGCGGAATCTCATCCACCCAGATGACCTTTCGTGGCCGCTTGTAGTCGGCCAGCTCACCGGCGCAGCACGCCACCACGGCCTCCTCGTCGATATCCGCACCGGGTTCGCGCACCACGAAGGCCGTCACCGACTCACCCCAGTAATCATCCGGCAGACCCACCACCGCCACATCACGTATCCCGGGGTGCATGTGCAGCACCTCCTCGATTTCCCGCGGGTAGATGTTGATGCCACCGGAGATGATCATGTCCTTCTTGCGGTCGACGATGTAGATGTAGCCATCCTCGTCCTGCCAGGCGAGATCCCCCGCCGAGACCCAGCCGTCGCGGAAGGCCTCGGCCGTCGCCTCGGGCAGCTGCCAGTAGCCGGGGAACAGGTAGGGCGAAGTGCTGTACAGCTCACCGACCTCGCCGCGGGGCACCGGCTGACCGTCCTCGCCCAGCAGGCGCACCGCCGTGCCGGGAAACGGCAGGCCGACACAGTTCGGCTTCTCCAGGTGCCGATCCGGGCGCATGTTGCACACGATGCCGGCCTCGGTGGAGCCGTAGCACTCGTGCAGCAGGCCCTCGCCGAAATAGTCGATGATCTTCACCTTGGTGGCCTGGGGCAGCGGCGCGGCATTGGAGATGATCGCCTTCAGGCCCGCCGGGCGGTTGGCCGCCAGCACCGCCTGGTCCAGCCCGAACAGGGCCTGGAAGTGCGTGGGAACCATGAACACACCGCTGTGCCCGCGTTGTTTCAGTTCCCGCAGCACCGTTTCGGCATCAAAGCGGGCGTGCAGATCACAGGTGCCGCCGAAGAAGATGGGCCCCAGGCCGAAGGCCAGGCCGGCGCCGTGGCACAGCGGCGCGATGCACAGGAAATAGTCGTCGGGGCCGAAGCAGCCGTACTCCACCGCCATGGCATGAAAGGTCAGCACCCGCGAGCGATGCGATACCCGCACGCCCTTGGGCTTGCCGGTGGTGCCGGAGGTATAGGGGATGACGAAGTCGGCCGTTTCCGCACCGAGCGCGGACTCGGGGATGTCGGTGTCGTCGGCGCCGGCGATGAAGGCCTCGTACTCCGGTCCGAAGCTGATGATGGCCTCCACGGTACGGAACTGCTCCCCGGCCAGCGCCTCGGCGTACTGCGGCTCGGCGAATACCACCCGCGCGCCGGCATCATCACAGATGGCCACCAGCTCCTTCGTGGACAGCCGCGGCGACGGGGTGGCCGCGGCGATACCGAGGTTGCCGAGCCCGCAGGCGACCTCCAGGTACTCCAGGCAGTTGCCGGCAACGATGGCCACGTGATCACCGTTGCCCAGGCCGAAGCGCGCCGCCGTGGCGTGGGCCGCCTGGTTCATGCGCCGGGCGAGATCAGCATAGCTGCGGGTGCCCGCCTCGCGGCCGTCGGGACCAATCAGGCGCAGGGCGATTTTGTCCGGCGTTCGCCGGGCGTTGTAGTACAGGCCGGATCCGGCCAGCAGGGGCATCATGGACTGCCTTCCTCCCGTTTGGGGCGAGTGCCGAAAACCGCTCGGTCGGGTCCCTTGCCGTGCTGACCGGATGTCGGTCGGCACAAGCCGCTTTCGGCTACATATGTGAACAGGAAAACCGCGGTTCTGTAAAAGCGTTGACAGTGCCCCGATTCACTCCTAGTTTCAAGCGCATCTACCAAGAGGGGATCGGGGATGGCAAACACAACAACAGCAACAATCAATCGTCTCAGTGCAGTCGCCGCCGGCGTCGCGCTGAGCCTGGCGGCGCAGACCGCGCCGGCGCAGCTCACGCTCGAGGAAGTCGTGGTCACGGCCCAACGCCGTGAGGCGAACCTGCAGGATGTGCCGGTGGCTGTCAGCGCCTTCGACACCGAGGCCCTGGACCGCCGCCAGGCCTATAACGTTGTGGACGTGGTCAACAACGTCCCGAACCTGGTGGGCAACAACAACATCGGCCAGTCCACCGCCACCACGGTGTTCCTGCGTGGTGTGGGCACGACTGAATCCATCGTCACCGTGGACACGGCCACCGGCTTCTACATCGACGACGTGTTCATGGCCCGCCAGGGCGTGAACAACATGGCGCTGTTCGATGTCGAGCGCGTGGAGGTGCTGCGCGGGCCGCAGGGTACGCTGCACGGGCGCAACACCAATGCCGGCGCCATCAAGGTCTACACCGTGAAGCCGCACGACGAATTCGAGTTCCGCGGCGAAGCCTCCTACGGTCGCTTTGATCGCTGGAACCTGAAGGGCTCGGTGAACGCGCCGCTGGCGGACAACCTGTTCATGCGCATCACCGCCAGCACCCAGCAGGGCGATGGCTTCACCGACAACCCGGTGCGCGGCAAGGACGTCAATGATCGCGACACCAACGGCGTGCGCGGAGCCCTGCGCTGGGAGGCTACCGAGAACCTCAGTTTCGATCTTGCCGCCGACTGGATGAAAAGCGATTCCGACAGCCTCTATGCCATCGACCTGCTGCCGGCCAACGGCGTGAGCAGCGAGTACAGCACCGATGGCGTGGACCTGTTCGAGTCCAACAGCGGCCATCCGCAGTTCAACATCGGCGAGGCCTGGGGCGTCAGCCTCACCGGCAACTGGGACATCAACGAGAACATCTCGGTGGAGTCCATCACCGCCTTTCGCAACACCTTCCAGAAGTGGGACCTCGACCTGTCCGACAAGCCGGTGCCGATCTTCCGCCTGCTGACCATCAACGATTCCGACCAGTTCAGTCAGGAGGTGAAGGTCAACGCCCGCCTGTTCGACGGCAAGGTGGACCTCGTGGTGGGCGGCTTCTACTTTGACGAGGAAAGCTACTCGTTCATCGGCGACGTGTTCGGCAACGCCATCATGCTCAGCCGCACCTACGATGTGAACGTGGAGAGCTTCGCGTTCTTCGCCGAGGCCGACTGGCACATCACCGACCGCCTCACCGCCGTCATCGGCGGCCGCTATACCGAGGACGACAAGGATCTCGGCATCGTCGGCCGGACCGGCTTCAACATCACCTTCGACCCGGCGCAGGCGGGCGCGCAGACCTTCGACAACGCCACGCTGGCCGGCATCGGCACGCCCGACACGCTCAGCTTCAGCGAGTTCACCCCGCAGCTGGGCATCAAGTACGACCTTACCGACGACCTGAACGCCTATTTCATGTACACGCAGGGCTTCAAGTCCGGCGGCTGGTCGGCGCGTACCAACAACCCGGCGGAAGTCATCACCTTCGTCCCGGAGTTCGTGGACAACTTCGAGGTCGGCCTGAAGGGTGCGCTGTTCGAGCAGCGGGCCCGCTTCAGCCTGGTGGGCTTCTATTACGACTACACCGACCTGTTCAACACCGGCACCGGCGCCGGCGGCAACTTCCTGGTGGCCACCAACGATGCCGAGGTGTATGGCATCGAGGCCGAGTGGACGGCCCGGCTCACCGAGAAGTTGGACATCTTCGGCTTCGCCGCCTGGCAGGACGGTGAGTACAAGAACGTGGACCCGGCCGCCGGCTTCCTGGGCGATGAACTGCAGCGCCTGCCCGAGTTCAGCTTCCAGGTGGGCTTCAATTACGTGCGGCCGATCTACCCCGGCTGGGACCTGCAGGTCACCTCGAACTTCAACTACCAGCAGGACCACTGGACCAACATCCAGAACAGCGTGGCCTCCGGTGACATCAATCGCCTGGATGCCGCGATCAACTTCGTCAGCCAGGACGACAAGTACTCCATCGGCGTGTCCTGCCGCAACTGCACGGACGACGAGTACCTGACCCAGTCGCTGGATTTCGCCGGCTTCGGTTTCGTGACGGTGTACCCGGGCGAGCCGGCCACCTGGCTGCTGACCGCCAAGATGCGTTACTGAGCAGTCCCGGGCGCAGCAGCGGCGCGGGTGAAAATGCCCGTGCCGCTGCTGCCAACGGTTGGCCGCGCGGACACCGCGGTGCGATGCCGCCGCCCGGCCGGGCGGGCTTTACCAGCGGCGGGACAAGGCAGGCCCCTGGCCCCGACAACGCCGGCGGCAGGTGATCGTCAATCGTCCCCGCGCAGTGCCGGCATCAGGTGCACGGAGAATACGCCGGCTCCGCTTCGCGTCGGAATGGCCGTGTGCTGGTAGGTATCGCAGTCCCAGAAGGCGCGGGCATTGGCACGCGCCGGCCAGATGGAAACGATCAGCGCCTGCTCGCGCCAGGCACCGGCCAGGACCTCGACGCGGTCGGCGTAGGTGTACAGCAGGTAATAGCCGCCATTGTCGCGCAGCAGGGGGCGAATCATGTCGCGGTAGCGCAGGATGCGCTCGGGCTCGGTCACGCGGCCCTGCACGAGCATCAGCGCGGCGCCGCTGCCGGTGACCGGGGTACTGTTGGCACGACAGGGCAGTTCGGGGTCGGTCGGCTCGCCACCGGCCGCCACGCCCGGGGCGGCCAGCGCGCAGGCATCGCCGGGGGCATCGCCGAAATGGCGCGAGAAGGCGCGCAGGCCGTGCTGTTCCCAGAAGCGGCTGCGCTCGGCAGGATCGTCCCAGGCGGCGATGAATATGGCGGCCTCCGGGCTGCCGGCCTCGAGGATTTCCGCGTCCTCGACAGCCGCATACAGCGCGCTGCCGGCCGCGGCGCGAACCTCGTCGATGAACTCGACGGCCGCGCCCTTGGCGCTGCCGCCGGCCTGGACGACCAGGAAGGCTTTATGGTCAGGCATGAAACTTGATCCCCCGTCAAATGGGCAAGCATAGCCCCGCAGGTGAACAACATGAAAGCTGACAATACTCCAGGTGCCCATATCGGCAACGCGGCCACGGCACTGGCCTGGCTGGAGGCCTTCTGGCGCGGCGATGCCGACGCGGCCACAGCCCTGTGCGCTGCGCAGGCGCGCTTCGTGTTCGCGCGCTCGCTGCCCTACCCGCGGCAATGCCCGGTCGCGGAGGCGGTGACCGCCATCGCCCGTGACATGTTCGCCAGTTTCGACCCGCAGGGCTTCGCCATCGACATGCACAGCGTCATGAGCGAGGGCGATGAAGTGGCCGCGGAGTACAGCGCCACCGGCAGCACCCGGGACGGGCGCCGCTACGAGAACGA
Source organism: uncultured Gammaproteobacteria bacterium (assembly GCA_964351795.1). Taxonomy (GTDB): domain Bacteria; phylum Pseudomonadota; class Gammaproteobacteria; order JADZEE01; family JADZEE01; genus CAYGQN01. Next base: position 2,443 of record CAYGQN010000201.1, on the reverse strand, counting down.
TTACGTCATGAAATTCTCGTTCGATGCCGAGGGCCGGATCACGCGCGTGCAGCCCTACACCGATACGGCCCACCTGCGCGATCTGCTCACCCCGGATGCGGCAGCGCCGGGGCAGGCACCGGCCTGACAGCGCACATCCGCGCAGGCAGGCCCTAGAGCGCGCCGATATGCTCGCGCAGCTGGCCGATGATGTGCGCCTCCTGCTCGTGCATGCGGGCGGCGAGGCCGGCCACGGCGATGACCAGCGGCACCTGGTGCGCGGGGGCCGGCAGGGCCATGGCCACGGCGCCGGTATCGGGCAGCGCCTTGGCGTAGGCCACCGCGTAGCCGCGCTGTCGCACCTCGGCCAGGCGCGCCAGCAGTGCCTTGGGCGCGATGTCATCCGCCTGCCCCTCCGGCGAAGCCCGGTACTGCGCCAGCAACTGCCGCACGACCGCCTCCGGCTGGGTGGCCAGGAAGGCCTGGCCGACCGCCGAGGGAAACAGCGGAATGCGGAAGCCCTCGCGGATGTTCAGGGCGATGACATGGTTGCACTGGCGCAGCCGCAGCACCTGCATGGCGAAACCGTTGCGCATGCTCAGGGTGACGGTTTCCTCGGTAGCGGCCTGCACGGCATCCATCACGCGGGCGATGTCCGGTACATCGGACAGATGCTGGGGCAGCCACTCGCCAAGCATGGTCACGCGCAGGGTGGGAAAGTAGCGCCGGCCGTTGCGGTCATAGGACAGATAGCCAAGGCCGAGCAGGCTGCGCAGGATGGCCGAGGTGCTGGACTTGGGCCAGCCGAGCATGAGTGCCACCTCGGTGGCCTTCAGCGGCCGGGCCTCGTCGCGGAACAGCTCGAGCACCTGGAACACGCGGGCGGCGGATTTCACCGTGCTGTCGGGCGCGGCGTCCGGCAACTGGCCGGCGGATTTCGGCATCACGTCCTCCGGAGGAAACGAAGTTCACATATGTGTTCAATTAGAACATATCACAAAATTATTTGACGCCCGCGCCAGCGCGTCGCTAGGCTCGCGGTATCCCGCCTGCCGGAGTGGAAGCCATGCAAAACAGCCTCATCATCGACGGCGTCTGTCATCCCTACAATTTTTCGCCACAGAACATCCGCGGCCGCTTCGGCGAGAAATTCGCGCAGGTCATGCACTCGTTTCACCCGAACGTGAATCCGCCCGGCCATCTCACGCCCGAGGAGTGGTACCGCGAGTGGGGCGTGGAGGATTTCATCGGCACCATGCTGCTGGAGAGCGAGACCGACATCTGCTGCGTGCACACCCTGCCGATCTACGACGCCTTCGAGGACGGCCTGGTGGACACCGCCAAGGGCCGTGAGCTGAAGGAGCGCTTTCCGGACCGGGTGCTGTGGTATGCCGGCATCGACATGTTCCAGGACCGCGACACCATCCTGGCCGAGGCGCGCGAGTGCATCGCCGCGGGCTGCGATGGCATCAAGCTGTACCCCTCGCGCTACGTGGACGGCTTCACCGAAGCCTGGCGCATGGACGACCGGCATCGCTCATTCGCGCTGTTCGAGATGTGCCTGAAGGCCGGCATCAACAACATCGCCGTGCACAAGGTGCTGCCGCTGGGGCCGGTGTCCTCCGACGGCATGGGTGTGGATGACATTTCCGCCGCGGCCAACAACTTCCCGGAGATGAACTTCCAGATTGTCCACGCCGGCTTCATGTTCGTGGACGAAACCAAGATGCTGATGATGAACCATCCGAACGTGTACGCCACCATGGAGGCCTCGATGCTGTTCACCATCATCAACCCCATGGAGCAGGCCAGACTGCTCGGCGAGTTCATCGGCTATGGCAGCGTGGAGCAGGTGATCTACGCCTCGGCGGCGGTCAACCCGCATCCGCAGCGCGTGATCGAGGCCTTCCAGGCCTTCCTGATGCCCGCCGGCGCACCGCCGCTAACCGACGACATGAAGGCGCTCATCCTCGGCAACAACCTCGCGCGCCTGCACGGCATCGACCCGGCCGAGCGCAAGGCGAAGCTGGCACAGGATGCATTCAGCAAGGTCCGCAGCAGCGAAGGGCTGCGCCCGTACTGGTCCCACGTGCGGGGCGAAAAGGCTATTCCGGCATGAACACCGAAGGCATACTCGACGGCGTCCGCGACGTGCTCGATGGCATTGCCGACCCCTGCATGCAGGCCGTGGGCCTGGGCTTGTCGGTGAATGATCTCGGCCTGGTGAACGCCGTGCACGTGGACACCGACGCCATCACGGTGCAGATGACCTTCACCGAGGTCGGCTGCCCGTTTTCCATGCGCCTGCTGGACAGCGCCGAGCGGGCCCTGCAGGCGCGCTTTCCCAATCACCGGGTGCAGGTTCAGCCGCACTGGAACCCGCCCTGGGACCCGGCCCGCCTGAGCGCACGCGCACGCGCCGTGCTCGACGAGAGCAACGAGCGACTCGGCCGGTTTTTCCCAT
>CAYGQN010000200.1:2177-7888 GCA_964351795.1 uncultured Gammaproteobacteria bacterium | reverse complement strand
CGTATTCCCAGTGGGCGCCGCCCCGCCGTGCCGGCCGCGATTCGATGCGCGTCATGCTCACCCCGTTGTCGGCGAACGCCGCCAGCGCCCGGTACAGCGAGCCCGGTTCGTTGCGGGTGTAGAACATCAGGGAGGTCTTGTCGTCGCCACTGGGGTCGGCATCGTGCCGGCCGATGACCAGGAAGCGCGTGGTGTTGGCCGGATCATCCTCGATACCGGCCTCGAGGACCTGCAGCTTGTACAGCGGTGCGGCCTCGGCCGCGGCGATGGCCAGCAGGGTATCGTCCTCGGCCGCCATGCGCGCCGCCTCGGCATTGCTGGCCACCGCAACCCGTTCCAGGCCCGGCAGGTGCCTGTCCAGCCACCCGCGGCACTGGGCCAGGGCCTGCTGGTGCGCCAAGACACGCCGGGCGGCCGAGCGTTCACCGCGGCCCAGCAGGTTGTGCCGGATGCGCAGCGCGAGTTCACCGCACACCCGCACCTGCCCGCGGGCAAGACAATCCAGGGTGACATTCACCGCGCCCTCGACGCTGTTCTCCACCGGCACCAGGCCGTAGTGGGCCCTGCCCGCCGCCACGGTGCGGAATACCTCGTCTATACCCGCCAGCGGCAGTGCCTCGACGGCGTGGCCGAAGTGCTGCAGCGTGGCCAGCCAGGTGAAGCTGCCCGCCGGGCCCAGGCAGGCAACCACCAGCTGCTGTTCCAGGGCCAGGCAGGCCGACATGACTTCACGCAGCAATTGCGCCGCGGTCTCCGGTGCCAGCGGCCCGTGGCTGCGCTCGCGCGCCCGGCGCAGGACCTGCGCCTCGCGCCCGGGTCGGTAGCATTGCTCGCCCTCGCCCATGGCGCGCTTGGTCTCGCCGACCTCGCGGGCCAGGCCCGCGCGCCGGTTGAACAGGTCGATGAGCTGCTCGTCGATGGCGTCGATGGCCTCGCGCAGGCGCTGCAACTCCGGCGGTACCGGGGCGTTCATCGGACGCCGGGGCCCCGGTCAGTCATCCGCCGGTCCGTCGGCAGGCGTATCCTCGCCGGCCGCAGCCTCGTCGCCGGCACCATCGTCGTCGTTGTCGTCATCCCCGTTGCCGTTGATCTCGCCGATGCGGACGGTGCCCACCAGGCGTTCGTCCTCGCCGAGGCGAATCAACCGCACACCCTGGGTATTGCGACCCAGTGTGGAGATGTCCGCCACCGGGGTGCGTACCAGCGTGCCGCGATCGCTGATCAGCATGACATCGTCGTCGTCGCTGACCGATACGGCGCTGACGAGGTCGCCATTGCGGGTGGAGGTCTGGATGGCGATGACGCCCTGGCCACCGCGGCCGCGCAGGGGGAAATCCTCCACCGCCGTGCGTTTGCCATAGCCGTGGGTGGTGGCGGTCAGCACCGCCATGCCTGGCTCGCGGATGATCAAGGAGATGACGCGATGGCCCTCGGGCAGGCGGATGCCGCGCACACCGCGCGCGGTGCGGCCCATGGCACGCACGCCGTCCTCGTTGAAGCAGATGGCCTTGCCCGAGGAGGAGAACAGCATGGCCTCCTGCCTGCCATCGGTGATGGCCACGCCCACCAGTTCATCGCCCTCGTTCAGGTCCACCGCGATGATGCCGGAGGTGCGCGGCCGCGAGAAATCCTCCAGCGCCGTCTTCTTCACCGTGCCGGCAGCGGTGGCCATGAGGATGTAGCGCTCACCCTCGTAGTCGTCCACCGGCAGGATGGCGGTGATGCGCTCGTTCTCAACCAGTGGCAGCAGGTTGACGATGGGCCGCCCGCGCGCCGAGCGCCCGGCCTGGGGCACCTGGTAGACCTTCAGCCAGTACACCTTGCCGGCGCTGGAGAAGCACAGCAGGGTGTCGTGGGTGTTGGCCACGAACAGCTTGGCGACGAAGTCCTCGTCCTTCATGGACGTGGCGGTCTTGCCGCGACCGCCGCGACGCTGGGCGCGGTACACGTCCAGTTGCTGCGACTTGGCATAGCCGGCATGCGAGAGCGTCACCACCACAGGCTCGTTCGGGATGAGGTCCTCGGGGCGCAGGTCCTCGAGGTTGTCCTGGATTTCCGTGCGGCGCTCGTCGCCGTACTTGTCGCGGATTTCCACCAGCTCCTCGCGGATGACCTGCATCAGGCGCTCGGGCCGGGCCAGGATGTCCAGCAGGTCCTGGATCTGCTCGATGATGCCCTCGTACTCGTTGTGGACCTCGTCCTGCGCCAGCGCCGTCAGGCGGTGCAGGCGCAGGTCGAGAATGGCCTGGGCCTGGGCCGGCGAGAGATAGTAGCCGGCGTCCTTGAGCCCGTAGCGTTCGTCCAGGCCATCCGGGCGTGACAGGTCGGCGCCGGCCCGCGCCAGCATGGTGGTGACGATGCCGGGCGCCCAGGCGGTGCTGACCAGGGCGTCCTTGGCCGCGGCCGGGTCGGCGGCGCGGCGGATGGTCTCGATGATGCGGTCGATGTTGGCCAGCGCCACCGCCAGGCCTTCCAGGGTGTGGGCGCGGCTGCGGGCCTTGCGCAATTCGAATACCGTGCGCCGGCTGACCACCTCGCGGCGGTGGCGGATGAAGCATTCGATCATCTGCCGCAGGTTCAGCAGCTGCGGCTGGCCATCCACCAGGGCGACCATGTTGATGCCGAACACCGATTGCATCTGGGTCTGCTGGTAGAGGTTGTTGAGCACCACCTCCGGCACTTCGCCCCGGCGCAGCTCGATGACCATGCGCATGCCGTCCTTGTCGGACTCGTCGCGCAGCTCGCGGATGCCCTCGAGCTTCTTCTCCTTGACCAGCTCGGCAATCTTCTCGAGCAGGCGGGCCTTGTTCACCTGGTAGGGCAGCTCGGTGACGATGATGCTCTGCATCTCGCCCTCCTCGCCCTCCACGTTCGCCCGTGCGCGCACGTAGATGCGGCCGCGGCCGGTGCGGTAGGCCTCGCGGATCCCGGCGGCGCCATTGATGATGCCGGCGGTGGGGAAATCCGGGCCGGGCACCAGCTCCATGAGTTCCTCGGGGCCGATGGCGGGCTGGTCGATCATGGCGATGCAGGCGTTCACCACCTCGCGCAGATTGTGCGGCGGGATGTTGGTCGCCATGCCCACCGCGATACCGGCCGAGCCGTTGACCAGCAAGGCCGGAACCCGCGTGGGCAGGATGGTCGGCTCGAGCTCCTTCTCGTCGTAGTTGGGGACGAAATCGACCGTTTCCTTGTCGATGTCCGCCAGCATCTCCGAGGCGAGCTGCATCATGCGGCATTCGGTGTACCGGTAGGCCGCCGGCGGATCGCCATCGATGGAGCCGAAGTTGCCCTGGCCGTCCACCAGCATGTAGCGCATGGCGAAGCTCTGGGCCATGCGCACCAGCGCGTCGTAGGTGGCGGTGTCGCCGTGCGGGTGGTATTTGCCCAGCACGTCACCGACCACGCGCGCGCATTTCACGTACGGGCGGTTCCAGACGTTATTGGTTTCCTGCATCGAGAACAGGATGCGCCGGTGGACCGGCTTGAGCCCGTCCCTGACATCCGGCAGGGCGCGGCCGACGATGACGCTCATGGCGTAGTCCATGTAGGACTGCCGCATTTCGTCCTCGATGTTGACCGGGTCTAGGTGTCGAGCGAACTCCGCCATTCTCGGCCTCGCAAATCTCGGAAATCCTTGGGATTTTTCGGCATCGCCAAAAGCGGAATTCTAACACGTTTAACGGGTTTTCTGCACCTTTTCAGCCACCGCCCCCGGCGGCGCCGGCAGCACCGGCCGGGCCCCGCGGGTCAGCTGCTGAACAGGGCCGCGATACCGGCCGTATCCGGCCGGTGCACAACCCCGCGTTCGCACACGAAACAGTCCACCAGGGCAGCCGGGGTGACATCGAATACCGGGTTCCAGGCCCCGGCGCCCGCGGCCGCGACCGGCGTGCCCGCCAGCGCCAGCAGTTCCACCGGATCCCGCTCCTCGATGGTGATGTCGGCGCCGCCGGGGGTTTCGAGGTCCACCGTGGACAGCGGCGCGGCCACCATCACCCGCACGCCGTGGGCCCTGGCCGCCAGCGCCAGCGCGTAGGTGCCGATCTTGTTGGCGACATCACCGTTGGCGGCCACCCGGTCGGCGCCGACGATGACCCAGTCGACGCCGCCCTGATGCATGCGCCAGGCCGCCGCCCCATCGGCCAGCAGGTCCACGGCGATGCCATCGCGCAGCAGTTCCCAGGCCGTCAGGCGCGCGCCCTGCAGCCACGGCCGGGTCTCGTCGGCCCAGACGCGGGCCAGGCGGCCTTCGGCATGGGCCGTGCGGATCACGCCCAGGGCGGTGCCATGGCCGCCGGTGGCGAGCGCCCCGGCATTGCAATGGGTGATCACGCCCGAGCCGGGTGCCAGCAGGGCCGCGCCGTGGGTCGCCATGGCCAGGTTCGCCGCAACGTCGGCCTCGTGCATCGCCAGCGCTTCGGCCAGCACCGCCGCGGCCGGATCGTCGTCCAGCCCGGGCAGCAGGGCCATGAGGCGGTCCACCGCCCACATCAGGTTGACGGCCGTGGGGCGTGCCGCGCGCAGCCGCGCCGCCACCGCCGCGACCTGTTCGCGCCATTGGCCGCCGGTCGCCCGGGCCTCGCGCACGGCCAGTGCCAGGCCGTAGGCAGCCGCAAGGCCGATGGCCGGGGCGCCGCGCACCTGCATGTCGGCGATGGCGCGGACCACGCCCTCGGCGCTGTCGATGCGCAGCCAGCGCTCCTCACCCGGCAGCAGGCGCTGATCAAGCAGCTGCAGTGCATCATCGGCCCAGTACAAGGGGCGGAAGCCGGCTGCCTGGCGCAGCGGCGCGGGGGATTGCATCGGCATCGAAGGACTCCTCCTGGTTCATGGCCGCAGCCGCGGCAACGGCGGCTGCCTGCCTCCGGGTGCGCTCGGTTACCATCGCGCCTTCGCAAGGGCGGCAATGAGGCAGACCGGTGACGACATCCGCAGTGGACAGGCTGATCAGCGCTCCGTGGATCATACCCGTGGAGCCGGAAGGTCGCGTGCTCAGCGACCACGCCCTGGTGATCGATGCCGGGCGCATCGTGGATGTATTGCCCGCCACCGGTGCCCGGGCCCGCTACCGGGCGCTGGACGACCAGCACCTGCCCGAGTGCATCCTCACGGCCGGCCTGGTCAACGCCCATACCCATGCGGCCATGACGCTGCTGCGCGGTCTCGCCGACGACATGCCGCTGGAGCAGTGGCTGCAGGGCTACGTCTGGCCCGCCGAGCACCGGCTGGTGGCACCGGAATTCGTGCGTGACGGTTGTGACCTCGCGGTGGCCGAGATGCTGCTCGGCGGCACGACCTGTTTCGCCGACATGTATTTCTTCCCCGATGCCTGCGTTGCCGCCGCCCGCGCGGCCGGGATCCGCGTGGTGTTCGGGATCATCGTGATCGAGTTCGCCAGCGCCTGGGCCGGTTCAGCCCGCGAGTACTTCGACAAGGGCCTGGCCGTGCTCGAGGACAACGCCGACGCACCGCTGGTGCATGCCATGCTCGCCCCGCATGCGCCCTACAGCGTGGCCGATGCCGAACTGCGCGAGGCCGACCGCATCGCCGCGCAGCACGGTCTGAAACTCATGCTGCACCTGCATGAAACCCGCGCGGAAACCGCGGGCGAGGAGCGCCCTTTCGCGCGCCTGGCGCGCCTGGGCCTGGTCAACGAGCGCCTGCTGGCCGTGCACATGACCGACGTCCCCGCCGCGGAGATGCAGCAA
>CAYGQN010000200.1:0-2167 GCA_964351795.1 uncultured Gammaproteobacteria bacterium | reverse complement strand
CAACTGGCCGGCAGCGGCGCCTCGGTCGCCCATTGCCCGGAATCCAACCTGAAGCTCGCCAGCGGGCTGTGTCCGGTCGCGGCCCTGCAGGCCGCCGGCGTCAATGTCGCCCTGGGCACCGATGGCGCCGCCAGCAACAATGATCTGGACATGCTCGGGGAAATGCGTACCGCCGCCCTGCTCGGCAAGGTCGTGGCCGGCGACCCGCGCGCCCTGCCCGCCGCCGGCGTGCTGTCCATGGCCACCATCAACGGCGCCCGCGCGCTCGGCCTGGGTGACGAAACCGGCTCCCTGCTGCCCGGCAAGTCGGCGGACCTCATTGCTCTGTCGACCGCCGGCCTGCATGCCACGCCGATGTTCGATCCGCTCTCGCACCTTGTCTATGCCCTCGGCCGGGGCGACGTGCACAGCGTCTGGGTGGCCGGCGAGCCGCGGGTGCAGGCCGGTTCGCTGACGGGCGTGGATACCGTCGCCCTGCGCCGGCGCTGCCAGGGCTGGCAGGCGCGGGTGCGGGCCGCCGTGGCCGGCGGCTGAACCGGGCCGGCCTCAGTGGCCGGCGCGCTCGCGCTCGGCGGCGGTGAGTTCACCCCAGCGGTTCACGATCGCGCAGAACAGGTCGGCCGTCTGCTCGGCGTCGTAGACGGCCGAGTGGGCCTCGCCCTCGTCCCAGGGCAGGCCGGCCGCACGCACGGCACGCGACAGCACCGTCTGCCCGTAGGCCAGCCCTGCCATGGTCGCGGTATCGAAGGTGCTGAAGGCGTGGAAGGGGTTACGCTTGACCTTGCAGCGCGCGACCGCGGCCTTCAGGAAGCCGAGGTCGAACCAGGCGTTGTGACCCACCAGGATCGCCCGCGAACAGCCGTAGTTCTGCACGGCCTCTCGCACCGGTTCGAACACACCCTCCATGGCCTTGCGCTCGGGGACCGCCATGCGGAAGGGGTGCCAGGGATCGATGCCGGTGAACTCCAGCGCGGCCGGATCCAGGTTGGCGCCCTCGAAGGGCTGCACGTGGAAGGCCACCGTCCGGATACGCTGCCAGTGCTGGTGCTCATCCGGCGCGACCAGCACGGCGGCGATCTCCAGCAGGGCGTCGGTGGCCGCGTTGAAACCACCGGTTTCAACGTCCACGATGACCGGCAGGAAGCCGCGGAAGCGGTCCGAGACCTTGCCCGCATTCATTCGGCCACCACCTGCCAGGCGATATTGCCACCGGCCCGGAACGGCACCAGCGACTCCTGCCCCAGGGCGTAGCTCGCCGGCACCGTGAACGCCTGCCGGCGCAGCAGCAGGCGCCCGGGGTTGGGCGGCAGCCCGTAGAAGCGGGCGCCGTATTCGCTGGCAAACGCCTCCAGCCGGTCCAGCGCCCCGGCCGCTTCGAACACCTCCGCGTACAAGGCCATGGCCGCATGGGCCGTGTAGATGCCGGCGCAGCCGCAGTCGCTGTGCTTGGCGCTGAGGGGGTGCGGGGCACTGTCGGTACCGAGGAAGAACCGCTCGCTGCCGCCGGTGGCAGCCGCCACCAGCGCCAGCCGGTGACGTTCGCGCTTGACCACCGGCAGGCAGTAGTGATGCGGGCGCAGGCCGCCATCGAACAGGGCATTGCGGTTGAGCAGCAGGTGGTGGACGGTGATGGTGGCGGCCACGCCCGGCCGGGCACCGGCGACGAACTCGACGGCGGCAGCGGTAGTGATGTGTTCGAACACCACCTTCAGTTCGGGCAGCTCATTGCACAGCGGCCCGAGCACGCGCTCGATGAACACCGCCTCGCGGTCGAACACGTCCACCTGCGGGTCGGTGACCTCGCCGTGCACCAGCAATGGCAGGCCGCGGGCCTGCATCCGCTCGAGCACCGGGCGCACGCGGGCCATGTCGGTGACCCCGGAATCGGCATTGGTGGTGGCCCCGGCCGGGTACAGTTTCACCGCGTGCACGAAATCGCTGTCGGCGGCGGCGTCGATGTCCTCCAGGCGGGTGGCCTCGGTGAGGTAGAGGGTCATCAGCGGCTGGAAGTCCGCCCCGGCCGGCAGCGCCGCGAGAATGCGCTGCCGGTAGGCGTCCGCGGCGGCAACGGTGGTTACCGGCGGCTTCAGGTTCGGCATGATGATGGCGCGGGCGAATTCGGCGGCGGTATGACCAATGACGCTGGCCATCGCCTCGCCGTCGCGAA